>NZ_JBJPHS010000106.1:0-19820 GCF_052939495.1 Phormidesmis sp. 146-12
GAGCAGAAAATGAATGATTTCTTGCAGGTTCTAAGTTTTTTGTCCTGTACTTAGCATTTTACCTTATGCAAATTCAATCAATGCTGATGCTGTTGCCCTATTTCGGAGTGAGCGAAGCTTTACGGAACGCGATCGCGCCATCCTCAACTTGTTACAGCCCCACCTGATGCAAGCTCGGCAAACGGCTCACCTGTTTTCTCAAGTGCAGCAAGAGAACCAGCAGCTACACGATTCCTTGAATGTTGCAGGAGGTGTTGTGCTCTCGAAGGACGGACACATCCAGTTAATGAGCCGCAAAGCGGAGCAGTGGTTACGACAATATTTCCCATTCAGGCAGATGGGGCAATCACTACCAGAGCATTTGCAGCGATGGGTCAGGTATCAACAATCTTTGCTTTCAAAGAATGGATCAGTCTCAAAGCCTCGACTGCCCTTAAAGGTGGAACAGGAGGGTAAACAACTGATTACGAGGTTTGTCACTGACCCTGCCCAAGAGCAATATTTACTACTCCTAGAGGAACAACAACAGCCTAAATTATCAGTCGAGTCTTTTGAGCTATTGGGTTTAAGCAAACGAGAAGCTGAGGTACTTTACTGGGTTACTAAGGGCAAAGAAAATCTAGAGATCGCTGATGTTCTGTACGTTGGCGTTACAACAGTGAGAAAACACCTAGAGCATATCTATCAGAAATTAGATGTAAACTCGTACATCAGCGATTGTGGAGGCTTTGAAGCGGCTAGGGATGCTGCACTGTGAGTAGGGGTGACAATCTACGCACTATTAACAACAGCCGTGTTTGATTTCTTGAGTGAGTTGATGAACTACGGTACAAATCATAGGAATTTTGCTTGAAGCAGCGAGGGAGCGATCGTCCAAATTATTTAGGTGAGATTCTCTTATATCGTTTTAGCTAGAAAAGCTTCTGGTTAGCCCTTCAAGCAGGGTCACTTCATTCGTCGATTCAGTTAAATCTCAAACCACAAGGATGCAGCCTAGCTTCTTGTTAGGCTGTCGGCTAACTTATATGTAGCGTGTGCCACTGTGCTGCTTTCTTATCCATTTCTTTGATAAACCCGTCTTTGCCATCTACATACTCATCTACATTCTGTAGGTGCTTTCTTGCTAACTCGCGCTTTAATTCGCTATATCTCTGTGCGTCTTCAGGATGTGCAACCATGTAATCTCTAAATGCCAAGTGACGCTCTACTTGGTCTGAACCAAGCTTAAAAGTATGAACATGGTGCGTTCTGACACCTTCTTGACTGTTCTTACGGAAGTATCGACGACCAAGAATTCCATACTCACCCATCACTTCGTAACCAAGTGATTCCATTGACGAACTCTGCCCATCCACCTTAACAATGTCTTTGACCTCAACTAACAGATCGATAATGGGCTTGGCATAGATGCCGGGAATAGCTGTGCTGCCAATGTGGTGTATGGCAACAACATTTTCGCCCAGAGCATCAGTGACTCGTTGCGATTCAACCTCAAACGCCTCCCACCAATTAGGGTCATGCGGGACAACTTCTACTTTCTTCATGACTTGAGTATCTCACAGATAACTTATAAGCCACTATCCTCATTGATAACTACTGAAATGCTACTGCTTGGCAGATCCATAGCTCTTCTCAAGATAGTGAACTTCAGGAGCATCTTCACGTTGTCCTAAATCAACCCAGCCGTGCCTGATATAAAATCTCATCGCCACTAGATTCGTAGGACTGACGCTCAAACGTGCTGCCTTATAACCAAGATGCTTGAAAAAGTTGGCTGCGTGTTGATCTAATTGCTTACCAAAACCCTGACCTCGAAACTCTGGAATCAGGTAAAACAAATTTACATAGCCTACGCTTGAATCATGTTTCCAACGTCTCATTTCAATTTGTGCAATTATTTGCTCTCCTTTCCAACCGTGTACGCAACTGTTTGGAATTTCTGTTGTTCGCTGTCTCAGCCACTGCAAATATCCCTTTACCCCACTTCCATCCTGTTTATAGAAGCGATCGGTTGAGCCAAAGCTGCAAATATAGGAGTCTGCCCTAAACTGAACACACAAATCTTGATGCCGCTCCAAGTTGATAGGTTTGAACTCAAGAACAGAAGATTGCAACTGCGCCTCTCCTAACTAAATTTGTGTATTGTTAATCCATTCTCTGGTATTTTCTAGGCAATAATTCGCTGATAGTCATGCTCTCCACCTCCGCAATAATCACTTTGCAACCAGGAGCATAATCGAAAATCAACTCACGACACATACCGCACGGTGGCACAACTCGACCTTTACGATCTACAGCAACTATTGTCTCAAGCTCTGTATCTCCTGCTGCTGCCGCCATTCCGATCGCAATTGCTTCAGCACAAACCGCAATCCGCCCAACATACGCTTCCAAATGGACAGAGGAAAAAACTTTGCCTGACTTTGTTCGCAATGCTGCACCAACATGGTGATAGTCTTCTTTGAAACGCTTAGCGATTATGGAGCGAGCATTTTCAATTAGTTCTTTATCCTTTAACTCCATATGAGACACAGAATTTGGTATATTGTAGTACATCCTTCGATGATGAGCATAGAAAAGTTAACAGAAAGGTGTTGCTGAATGGCACTGAACCCTCTAAAGACTTATTGAAAATTTCAAAGGGTTTAGCGATCGCTCCCTCACTGCTTTAAGCAAATTTCCTACGTTTTGTATCGTAGTTAACCAATTCACTCAAGAAATCAAACACGGCTTTAATACAGTTAAAGCCAAGCAGAGGGAACGCTTCAACTTCCTTCAGTCTTGAAATGCCTTTAACAATATGCCGATTTTGGCAGGGAATATGTCTTATGACTCGTCACGGAGCAATGCCTTTGGGAGGCGACAACCCTCCTAGCTCAACCTTTCACGATCAGGGCAAATTTGGACGGCTTTTTCCCACACTGCCTGCCTTTGCTGCCGACAACCCCACCCTACGCGCTGCACTTAAAGAAGTGGGAAAACAAAATGGCATTATGGATGCCAAAGATGATGTGAACGACCCGGTTGGGCTAATCACAAACCCTGCGAAAAGCCTGAACAACCCCAACCATCCCACGCTCACCGCAGGCATGACGTTTCTGGGGCAGTTCATCGATCACGATATGACGTTCGACCCGACTTCTAGCCTGGAACGTCAGCAAGATCCAGAGACGATCGCAAACTTCCGCACTCCGACTCTAGCTTTGGACAATCTGTACGGAGCGGGGCCAACGGCATCACCTCATCTGTACGATCAAAGCGTAGATTTTGGGCTGACGAGCTTTCTAGTCGAGGAGATTCCCGGCTCCGAGATGGTGTCGCGCGATGGCAAACCTCGATTTGATCTGCCGCGCAACAGCCAGAGCACCGCCCTAGTGGGCGACCCCCGCAACGATGAAAACCTGATTGTGTCTCAGCTTCATCTGGCGTTTTTGAAGTTCCACAATGCGGTAGTCGCACGGGTCAAGCAAGAAACAGAGTTGACCAGCCCCAACAGCATTTTTGCCGAAGCCCAACGGCTGGTGCGCTGGCACTATCAGTGGATTATTGTGCATGAGTTTTTGCCCAAAACAGTCGGGCAGGAGATGGTGACTAAGATCTTGACTGAAGGGCGGAAGTTTTACAACTGGCGCAATTTGCCCTTCATCCCCGTTGAGTTCTCCGTCGCAGCCTATCGCTTTGGGCATTCTCAGGTGCGTCCGAGCTACCGAGCGAATTTTGGGGCAAAAGCAGACGACAGCGAACAGTTTATTGCGCTGATTTTTGATGACGGTAGACCGACTTCACCCGATCCGGCTGACCCTGACCCGAACGATTTGCGCGGCGGCAAGCGGGCGAAACGACGCTTTATCGACTGGCAAACCTTTTTTGAGTTTGGCGATGGTCGATCGCGCCCCAACAAAGCACTCGACACCACGCTTTCCTCTGCGCTGTTTGATCTACCAGGAATGCCGGGAGCGGAACCGCAATCGCTCGCGCAGCGAAACCTGCTGCGAAACCTCACTTTTCGCGTGCCCTCAGGTCAAAGCGTTGCCAAAGCGATGGGTGAGAAACTGCTTGAGCCAGCGGATCTAGCCGACCTGAAGCCGTTTGCTTTAGACAAACGCACGCCCCTGTGGTTTTACATTCTGCGGGAAGCGGGCGTGATGGGTCAGGGCAAACATTTAGGGCCAGTCGGTGGTCGCATCGTGGCAGAAGTGCTGATTGGTTTGATGCAAGGCGATTCTTTGTCTTACTTGCAGCAAGATCGAGAATGGGTGCCAACCTTGAGCTTGAATGGCGAATTCAAGATGATTGATTTGCTGCAAATTGCTGGCGTTGTATCGCCCCTTTAGTAGGGCAATTCTGTTAGGCGATCGCAGCTTTGAAATTGGCTTCAGGCTAGAAGCAAAACCCGATTAAACAAGTTACAAACGTTGACGTTAGCCTGTCAAATACTAACCCCCTTGGGTATTGTAATCGATCAATTGATGGTGCATGATGAATGTATCGAGAAGGCAATCTCAAAGCTAAACTATCTTCAAGCTGCGAGATGCAACACTTCATCAAACTGATATTAAATATTGGGCGCTGTAGCTAATCGCAGTTTGCAACGGTGATTTGCATCGCAACTGTAGTTGGTGTGTTGCAACGGCTTGTAACTCGGAGAAAAACGAGCAGATTGATGAGACGGTGGCGATAGAGAAATTACAGGTCTCTATCTTGGTTGAACTCATACTGTGAAATTGGAGAAACACAATGGCATTTCTACTCATTAAATCACTTACCTGCAACGAGACCGAAGACACCACTGGCGACGATGAATGTATGATGGAGACATATACTAACGCCGGTCGCAAAACCTACCGACAGAACATGAACAACGGACAGGTCTGGGAGATCAACGACGAACTCCCGTTCACGGTTCGAGCCAAGGTTAAGTTATGGGATCTGGACTTGGGACGCTGGCCCGACCGCCATGACCATCTCGGTATGGTTGTCATTCGTGATACTCCGGTGCAGAACTCCAGCGCCAGCTTCACGCTTGATGGTGCTGACTATGTTCTTACATGTGATGTGAGGGCTTAACACTAGTCTGCGGTTAATCCTGGATTTCTCACTACTATTTTCAAAAGTTGAAAGGCTAGTGAGAAGTCTGGATTAACTGATCCAATGCAACGGATAAACAGAAGTCCTCGTGCTAGGTTCGAGGTTGCTTTTCGTTTCTGATCACAATCATAAGGAGAATAAGTTTATGATTCGTACCAAGCGGATTGGAGCAGGAGATTGGAGCAGGAGATTGGAGAACCGTTGAAAGCTTCTGGAATACCAATGGAACTGCCTTTTTCAAACTTCCTGCCGGTGCCTCTGTCAAAGTTCGTTATGGCGTAGGTTTTGTCGGATTCGATCGCCAGAAACAAACTCTCGACGGCTCAGGCTACAAAAAACTTCCAGTGGGAACTGGCTCGATCTCACGCGCCAGAATGCAAGTCAAAGTGTCTCAAACGACAGACATTACCTATGATATCTACGGCGGCGGTATGGTTTCCCTCAAACTTGGGGGTTAGGAGGGCAGTTCACATCACTATTCAGCAATGCTAAGATTGTTAGTACAAATTTGAGCGATCCTTACAACATTGAAGGTAGGACGATGAAACCTTCAACTGATGAAACGCCCGAACGACAACTGCTCAAACAATACCCAGGTGTTCGTGAATTTGTAGAGTTGCTTCCAGAATACACCCAGTGGCGCTCTAACCTGGCGACCGTTTTTATCGATGCAGAAAAGTTTTTCGTTATGCGTAGCGATCAACTGATGGACGATGACCAAATTCTCGTTGAGTGGATTCGCTTGTTCCGTCCAGAACTTATTGAGGACTGAGTTCATGACAACCCAAAAGATCAGGACTCTGGTTAAGCCACCAGAGGAAGTTGATGATTTTCAGGAAGACCCGCCCAATGAACCGGAGATTAAAACGACGCATAACAGTAGACCCGTCTCTAAGATCCCTGCAAGCAAGGTTCTGATTGATGGTGAAACCTACTCCGCTGTCGAAGGTGATCTCCTATTAGATGACGATGAGCTAGATCTTTACCACCAGCACCAGCAGGCACGAATAGCCCAGCGAGAAGCAGTACGCTTTGCGGAAGCAGTTGGCTTCGGAGAAGCTGCTATCACTACCGGAATCTTAGGAAACAACTCGCTCATTGGGATTGTTCAGGGTGGAAAAATCGTGCGCTGGTCACCTGGTACAGTGCTGACCTACTGCGTTCTCCGTCACACATTTCCGCGTGACGAGTGGTACGAGGAAGTCGTTGACAATATGCGGGCGGCGACGATCGCATGGGAAGAAATCTGCGGAATCACCTTCGCGTACCGCAGTGACCACGACGACAGTGGAATGTTGCGTCCCCCTGGAATCGCCTTTCCTGTTCGCCATATCAGTGCTAACGGCGCATTCATTGCTGCGGCATTCTTCCCTAACGATCCAGTTAACCGCCATCGAGTGTTAATTGATCCATCGTACTTTACGACACGCTTTGACCGAGTTGGGGTGCTCCGTCATGAGTTGGGGCATGTCCTTGGTTTCCGTCATGAGCATATCCGCTCAGGAGCACCCCCTGTCTGTCCTCGTGAAAGTACAACTGGCACGATTGATCTGACTGCTTACGATCCGCAGTCGGTCATGCACTACTTCTGTGGTGGTGTTGGTGGTCGCACCCTCGCTATCACAGATGTTGATCGCGCAGGTGCCCAAAGTGTGTATGGTCCCTCTCTCCGAAGCTTTGAACTTGTAGAACTTTAACTCTAAAGGAGATACTTCAATGATTACGACTGACAAGAACACTGTTGCTTTTTCAGAAAAAGACATTCCGCAAGAGATGGCAACAAGCACTAAAACCAATGGTGCTAGACGCGGGATTACCGATGTTGAGGCTGCTTTACAGGAGCAGATACAGGATGATCGCTATACTGGAATGCGATCTGACATGGGTATGCAGTTCGTAGAGAACCTAGAGATTCCAAACATGGGTGACTTGTGGATTCCTGGATATCGAGTGATCACTGAGAACCTAGCTAAAGAGTATGGACTCCAAGCAGCATTCGAGGATGATCCATTCTCGGATCTTCCCCTCGACGAGCCACAACCTGCATCCGGTGCGATTAACGGTAACATCGTTAACTCTTTCGTGGACGGTGTTACAGGACAACAGAAGAATGATGTTCTTAACTCTTGCTTACTCGCTCAACTTGCTGCTAACGTCAAGTTTGACAAAACACAAGATCCTATCAACTGGACGAAGTTCTACGGTAACGTGCTTGAGAACGTTGGTTGGGTTATTCCCCAGTTTCAATTCCGGGGGTTGAGATCCAACCAAGCACGATTCACGATGGATGCAGTGGTCATTCGGTTGCTCAAGGGTCTTTTGACGCAAGATCAGATGGAAACTGTTCAGGCAACGATCGATGCTGTGAAGGCACTTGAAGAAGGAGATAGGCGACTGCGAATTTTCTCACGGGAGTCAACTAAAAACTCGGCTGGAGACTTCCTAGTCTCAAATGTCGGAGTATCGGCAAACGAAACGCTATCGATGAAGTTGGGAGCATTTGCCTTCAACACCTCCTCAAGCGTAACGAACATCCTCTGGTGGAGCTTTTCCGGAAATGCTACATCAATGCAGGTGATGAGTACCACCTTTGTTCTCAATGAGCAAGTGTATGATCGAGTTCGGGATGCCATCCTAAACAAGCTCGGTAATCGTGCAGTGAATTACATTGGCGGATTGGATATTGGAGATTGAGGAGCCAATTATGAGTGCTTTCTTAAGAGAAACCGTCAGATCCTTAGATGTTGGAAGCTATCCGTCGAGTTCGCTACAGCTTACAGACAGTGCTAGTGGTGCTGTTGTCGCGGGGAGTCTTGTTGCCCTAGATGATACTCTCTCTGAACAACACCAGCGGGATGTTCTGGAGAGTCTTCTACTCGCTCAACTAGCCGCTAGCGCGAAATCTGATCGGCACAAAGATCCGATGAATTGGTACAAGGTGTATCAGCAAACTCTTGAGACGATCGGTTGGGTTATCCAGACGAGTACAACGATGTTGCGGTACCTACCACCAGGAACCCGCTTCACGATCTCTAAGGTCGTCACTGACCTATTCCAGCGCAAGGTTGCAGAGGAAAATCTCTCACTCGTCACAAGAACGCTCAATGCTTTCAAGCGCGATCCCGGGAACTCTGCTCAATTTGTGTTCGAGTGTCCCAGTCATTCTGGTGGTATTGGCAACTTCCAGTTTGGATTGGCGACTGAGGAGGACGGTGCTGCTAGCTTACAACTTGGGTACTTTGCCTTTAGCACTACAGCCCATGTGACCCGACTTGCCTTTGAGGAGTTTCCAACGGATGCGAAGTTCCAGGTCGGATTTGTTGCTCTGACCCTGAATGAGCAGGTATACCAGAGCGTGCGCTCTACGGTCTCTGCAAAGGTAGCCAGCAGATTCGCTGGTTCAACTGCACAGATTGAATTGGCTCCCTAGTGCGACTTCATCAAACCTGCTGTGCAAGTAATGGGAGCAAGTTATCCTTTACTAGACTCTCTTGCAAAAAAGGTCTTCTGAATATGGACTAGGTTCAATTCAAACCGTCGGTTTGGGAGCAAAACGTTTTTCATACCCCGTCCGCTTGCGGCGGGGTTCTTGATCTCAGGGCGATCTCCAGCAATTGTAAATTCAAAGATTTTTCATCTACAGGCTAATCTCTAATCAGCATCAATGTTCTCTTTTAAGAGGTTCTATTCATGCCATGAAGATAGATGTTACTCGTTTTTTGAAGCACTACTCCGCAAACAGAAATTTCTTTGAATGAAATTGCTAACCGACTCATGAATGAGGTAGCGCGATCAATGAAAGACTTTGATCAATTGTTGAATACGATCGAGCAACAGAGAATCAACTGAAAACGCAACCTTCATTCTTAGTTAGCCGCCGAAACTGACGGCATCTGGAGAGTTCAATGTTATTCCCAGACAGTAGAGTACAACGACTCGCTCCGAAAAGGAAGTTTTGGTTTTATGTAAGAGCGTCTTTGCTAGTCGTTTGCGGTGTAGTTGTGTCGGTGGCTGCTGCTGGTACTGCCTTCCAAGCTATCTCCACAGATCGAGACACGCGGCATCTCGGCGCTGCCGATCGCTTGGTAGATATGACAGGCTATAAGTTGCACATACACTGCACAGGCTTTAACCAGTCCAATGGTCTTACTGTTGTTCTTGAATCGGGACTTGGCAGCACAACCTCAACCTGGGCGCGAATTCAAGACGAAGTATCCGAAAGTGCCCGCGTATGCTCATACGATCGCGGTGGAATCGGTTGGAGTGACACAAGTCCTCACCCAAAGGACGGGGCTAGCATTGCCCGTGAACTCAACAAGTTGCTGCAACGTGCAGGCGTTTCAGGAAAACTGCTCCTGGTTGGTCACTCGACCGGAGGGCTTTACACACGTATCTTTCGGGCGCAATATCCTGAACGAGTCGCGGGGCTGGTGTTACTCGATGCCTCCAACGAGAACCAATTTTCTCAAACGTCGGACGGGGAGACGTTATATCGAAGACTCAAGGGTGCATGCAGTCTTCTCCCGATTGCTGCAAGGGTGGGGTTGATTCGGCTGTCTATGTGCGATTTGCCCAAAGACTTTCCAAGCATAGCCCGTTCAGACTTCCATGCCATGTGTTCGAGAACGAGTACCTGGAAGTCTCAGCAACGTGAAGTGGACGCGATCGCAGCATCTATGGCACAGGTCAAATCACAGCAGCCGTTGGGCGACCTGCCCTTAGTCGTGGTCACGGCAGGCAGCGATCCACAACCCATCAAGGGCTGGTTAAACTTGCAGAAAGAACTTGTTGCCTTGTCAACCAACGGAATACACGTCATGCGCCCCAACACGACCCATCTAGGACTGTTGCTAAATGCTGAAGATGCTCACGCTTGCAGCACAGCAATCCAGAACCTATTGAGGTCAATTCACAGCGAACCATCATCCGCATCGAACCGAGTCGTTAGTCCAAAATGAATAATAAAATGAAAGCGATCGTTCAATCTGAGTATGGTTCAGCGGATATGTTGAGCTTGAAGGATGTTGACAAGCCCGTTGTGCCAGACAACGGCGTACTGGTGCGGGTTCATGCCGCGTCTGTCAATGCTGGTGACTGGCATCTCATGCGAGGGAATCCATTCCCCGTCCGCCTCATGTTCGGGGGGCTACTCAAGCCAAAAATCAAGATCCTTGGCTTTGATGTAGCAGGACAGATCGAAGCCATTGGTAAAGACGTTACGCAGTTTGAGCCTGGTGATGAGGTTTTTGGAGACCTGTCCGAGTGTGGTTTCGGTGCGTTTGCCGAGTACGTGTGTGCAACCGAATCAGCCCTAGTGCTGAAGCCCGCCAACCTCTCATTTGAGGAAGCTGCAACCGTTCCTGGTGCCGCCCTTGCCGCACTACAAGGACTGCGAGACTATGGGCAGATTCAGTCGGGGCAGAAGGTATTGATCAATGGTGCGTCTGGTGGTGTGGGATCATTCGCGGTGCAGATTGCGAAGGCATTTGGCGCTGAGGTGACTGCTGTATGCAGCACGAAAAAAATGAACATGGTGCGATCGCTCGGCTCAGACCACATCATTGATTACACGCAAACCGATGTCACCCAAATTGAACAGCGGTATGACCTGATCCTTGATGCGGCAGCCTACCGTTCAGCATTCGATTATTTGCCAATATTGACTCCTGAGGGAACCTATGTCTTAGTCGGTGGATCGACTGCTCGATTTTTCCAGGTGATGTTTCTCGGCTCTTGGATTTCGCGTATCAGTCACCGCCGGGTGAAATGCCTAGCTTCAAAACCCAATCAAAAGGATCTCATCACGTTGAAGGATTTGCTTAAAGCTGGAAAAATTGCACCCTTCATCGATCAATACTACAATCTGAGCGAAGTTCCTATGGCAATTCGCCACCTCGAACAGCGACAGGTGCAGGGGAAAGTCGCCATCTATGTTTGGTAAGCAGCAGCTTATCAGCCCATGACCTAGAACTCTACGGTGAAGTCTCGCTACTGCCTATGAACTTAATAGATGATCTTGTAAGGGCTGAAGAGATTTTGGCAACCCTATCAATGATGGAAATCTTTTCAGATGAGATTGCCAGCCAACTTGTAAACGAGGAAATAGCGCGATCGTTCAAAGCCTTTAATCAATTGTTAAATGCGATCGGACAAAAGAGAAGCGAGTGAGAACCAAGCGCGATCTTTCTCATTACGGCACTCTCTAAATCGTCAACGATAAATTGCATCATCGATCGTGGCTCGGAAGAACTCGCCCTCCGACTCAAACCGCTCAGTGCCGAAGTACTATCCAATCAGTAGACGGGTTGGAATCGTGTAGCCACAGAATCTAGTCCCTTCCTCTACAATTCCACTTGAGAGAAATTTGTTTAATCATAATTGACTCCAGTATTTTGATATTTCTTGCGATCGCTATCCCTCACGATGCAAACTCATAGTTAATCTCTGTAATTCTTCCTTTAAAGTAGAGCCGAATGCCTTCTGGATACTCCCATCCCACCTCGCCTTCTAAGGGAATCAGCATCCCGTTGCGAACTGAATATTCCCAAAATCTTCCGCTCCAAGGCATTGCAGTCAGCTTGTCGCGATAACGAGCTTCAGCCCGCATCGTCGCGATCGCTCCGTCAGCATTAAACTGAAACACAAGGGAAACCGTTGTTGCGCCATCCGTTAAAGTCGCGCGAGCGGAGGTGTCATCGATCGCTTCCCAGCGCACACCCTGACTCGGTAATAGTGCAGTAGGATACCAAGTAGCTTCAGCAAAGAACCGTAGTAGTTCACCTTGGTCACCTTCGGGAGTACCGCGCACATCCGCAACGGTGACAAGACCAAGTAATGATGCATGTAAGCTGCCTTCTCCTAACAGATACGCATCATGGACAAAGGCACTCAGCCCTGGAGCTATCTGGATACGTGCATCCCAATCAAAACCCAGGCGTTGAGTCATTACAAGTTGAGTGGCAGTAAACGAACTCCACTTATTCTCAGTTTCACTCATGTTGAACTGTCCTTGCTGAGAAAGTTTGACCGCAGCTACGATCGCTTGTCCATCCTTGAGTACTGTCCGAAAAAATCGCTGCACTGGGGCTGGCAAGCCTTCAAGCTCTTTTGGATCATAGATTTCTGGCTCACTGGTTCGCCGTCCATTTGTTAATTTGGTTCGTAGGCGATCGGTATCTGATTGCCAGCGATAGCTACCATAAATGGCAGCAACTCCCAAGCTGACTACGATCAAAAAAACAACAATTGCAATCCATTTAATCCACATGATACTGACCTATATTTGTTGGTTTAGAATTTGATAGAGGGTGATGATGATAACGATCGCAAAAATGGTTGTGTAAATTAACTTCGTATACTTAGCTAACCAACTTGGAAGATAGATATCAAAGTTGTCCTTTGTGGAATTGGTGTATTTTCGAGCAAGTAGATTTAACGGGCAATGAGAGTTAAAGACAAGTAGGATTAGCCCTTCTAGAAATACAAATCCATACCCGATCCAGAGCCAGATATTCAGCTTGTTAGAGACTGCGGCATAAAGCATATAGAAAATCACAACGTTGAAGAATAGCCAGATCAACGTGTGAGTGGTTTTAATCAGTATCAATTTGCTTCCACTTTTCATGTTGTGCCAATTCTAAATACTTCGATCGTCAATGAACTTTCATTAGCTTTAGTGTGCGGCTTGCTTTGACAGAAGCTATCGTTTCTTGACAGTCCCCAAGCCTAGCCCAGATCTCCGGACTTGGGGAGAACCCACATATTCTATTGACCCCACACCAGATAGATCAGCGTTCAACTGCTCACTCACATTAACCACAGCGCTCCCCACGCCACTATTTCGGACTGTCGCCTGTTTAGTCTGAAACGCCTCGCCTTGGTAGCTTCCGACCCCGGAGAGGCTGAGATCCAGCGTATCGGCGCTTCCTGAGATCGTGACTTCTCCCACGCCATCCATCACAACTGTCAATCGTTTGCCCTGGATGCCCTGCGCCTCAACAATGCCAACCCCGTCTGTGTTCAATCTCTCTAGACTCTTGACCTCTACAACAAAATTGATGGGCTTGCTCGGATTCATATCGCCATCTTTCGCGATGGTGAGATACAAAGTGTTGTCAGCGACACGGCTTTCTAGAAGAGGCAGGATGTTATCGTCGGCAGTGATCGTGAGGGATTCTTTCCCGGTCTGCTGCACCGTGACTTTGCCCACGGATTTAAAGGAAATCGATGAAAATCCACTCACCGATCGGGACTCAATTTTGACAATACCTGATCCTCTAACACCGCTACCTAAAGTGAAAATACAACCTGTGAATAAAACCAGCAAGACCGCTATCAAGCCATATAACAGCGATCGGCGGCGGGATGAACGTTGACGAAGGAAGAATATTTTACGCATCGGATGACCTCTATTAAAAACAAATTTTCAGGTGTCTACAGATTCCATAAACCAACTTGTTCTAAATTGCGCTGGGTCAGCGTGTAACAACAGTAGCAATGCCCAAAAGTGAAGTAATCAAACACAGAACTGAGTAAGCCAAACACCAACATAAAGTTGCGGATGAAGCGCATGTCCCAACGGTGGGGTTGGCTGACCTGCTCTTTGTCTACCCGATCTGTAGCGATCGTCAATTCTGGAAAATCTGTCAGGAGGTTCGTCAGCAAAATCTGGCTGGGCAGCAGCGGCAAAAAGGGCAGAACTAGAGAGATTCCCGCCATGCTAAACATATTGCCAAAATTAGCGCTCGTTGCCATAAAAACATACTTCAGCGTGTTGGCAAAGGTAATCCGTCCTTCTTTTACGCCTTCGATGAGAACATTCAAATCCTTCTGCATCAACACAATGTCAGCAGCTTCTTTAGCGACATCAACCGCGCGCTCGCCGGAGATGCCCACATCGGCAGCATGAAGCGCGGAGGCATCGTTAATGCCGTCTCCCAGATATCCCACGACGGTTAAAGTATTTCGGTTCCTACTGACTGCTAACTCCGTCAGTCGTGCGTCCGCTCATTTCGCTCGGATGAACGCGGTAGATCGCGATCGCTTCTGACCGTCCTTGAGCATCAATCCAGGTTCGATTGATCGCAGGAGACAGCGTTGGATTACGGTCTTTGATCAAGTGCATGGCTCGATCGATATCCGGTTGTTCGCTAAGGCGATCGGCTCGACCATTCACAATCACGCTGCGCCAATGGAGCGGATCGTGGATGTCTTCAACCTGTAGACAAACTTCTGGATTCGCATCGATGTCATGCGTCTTCATGCCTTCGGTTGTAAACAGGTAGATATCCGCATCTTCGAGATAATACTGCATGGGCATTACGTAGGGTTTGCCTTCGTGGATGCAGCCCAGATGCCCGTACCCTACTTGGTGTAGCAGTTCGTGTATTTCTTTTGAACTCATTTCGTCAATATCCAGCATTGCTATTCTCCTGAAATCAGTGGCACTTAAGTGAACCTGCCAAATTTGTTTTTACTAAGCGTGATTTTTGTTGATTAAACGGATATATCCTGATCGTGCCAAAGTCGTGTTTGATTTCTTGAGTGATTTGATGCACTACGTTACAAAACGTGGGAATTTTGCTCGAATCCTTGAACCTGGGAAGTTTCATCAAATATTTTTAGCGTGACCAGCGTTTGATTTCGCTATCAGTGACGCGACCCCTTGCGGGTAACTCGAAGAGATCGCGAGATTTATTTTCAAACTTTGTATAACTTCAACCTTAGGGAGAGACATTAGCAGGGAAAAAGCTCTATGGTTTTGGTGTGGAGTATGTTTGATTTCCTGAATTTTAGATCTGGAGATCTATTTTATGGTCAAGAGATCGCTTCAAGCATCACCTCCTGGGATTCAACAGGCGAAACGAGCGTTTGCTCTCAAGGGATGGACTCAGGACAATCTAGCAGGCGAAGTGAACCTCAAGACACGCCAACCGATTTGGCGGTTTTTCACTGGGCAATCCGTTGACCGCCAGATCTTTTTAGGAATTTGTTCCGTGCTGGACTTAGATTGGCGTGAGATCGCGGTTGATCCGCCAACAGACTTTCCTGAATTGGGCGGCGTGAGTCGCGTTCTCCTCCCCAAGCTTGAGGATCTAGTCGGGCAAATGCGATCGCAGCGCCGAGACAAAATTCAAGACCAGTGTGGCACCCTGCAATTGTTAGACGTTGGGCATCCCGTTAGCCTTGACGATCTGTATATTGATATCAACGTTTTACAGTCCATTGTCAGCCTTCAATGGTCAGAAGTTTCTGACCCACAGACGCTCGAACCCGAAGCATTTGAGCGCTTTGGCTTGGGTGAGGTTGACCAGAAGCAGGTATTGGGTGTAACCGCTGTGGAGAACTACTCTAAGGTCAGGATGCTGGGCAAACCAGGGTCAGGAAAAACCACGTTCTTGCAGTATCTCGCTGTTCAGTGTAATCAGGGACAGTGGGAATCAGAGCGGATACCCATCTTCATCACGCTGCGGCATTTTGTCGAAGAGTCGAAAGCCACGGGTAAGTTTAGTTTGCTTGACTACATTCGCCAAGAGTTTCTCGCTTCTGGCGTGATGGATCAATCTGCGATCGAAACCGTGCTTCAGGCAGGCAGAGGATTATTGCTGCTGGACGGCATGGATGAAGTGCTGAACCACGAGAATGCAGCAGTGTTGAAGGAAATTCGGCGCTTTTCGGACAAATATCACAAAAATCTGTTTGTCGTCACTTGTCGGACAGCCGCTCAAAAATTTAGCTTGCGAGGCTTTACTGATGTAGAGGTTGCTCCATTTACACAAGCGCAAATTACTGCATTCGCTCAAAAATGGTTTGTCGCTTTTACCAAAACGACGGCTCAAGCAGGAGAGGCACAATCGTCTCAGTTTATGCAAAGGCTGGACGAGCCGACAAACTGGCAATTTCGCCAAATGGTCGTTACGCCGCTGTTTTTGCACATGGCTTGCTGGGTGTTTCAGGGGCAAGGAAGATTTCCGACCAAGCGGACGGAGTTTTATAAAGAAGGACTGGATTTGCTGCTGGGCAAATGGGATGAAGCCAGAGGAATCGAACGAGATGAGGTGTATCAAGGGTTTCGCTTGCCCCAAAAGCTAAAGTTGCTGAGTCAACTCGCAGCAGCGACGTTTGAGCAGGGTCAGTATTTCTTTGAACAACGAGTGGTCGAACAGCACATCGAAGAGTATCTGCGCCATTTGCCTAATGCTTCAACCGATGCCGAAGAACTGCAACTCGAAAGTGGAGCGGTACTCAATGCGATCGGGGCGCAGCATGGATTATTAACGGAGCGATCGCGGGGGATTTTTTCTTTCTCTTATCTAGCGTTTCAAGAATATTTTACGGCGCGAAATATTGTTGCAAGTCATAACCTCCAGGGGCTAGAACAATCGCTAGACGGTCTAGTGACCCACCTCAGCGATCCTCACTGGCGCGAAATCTTTTTGTTAACGGCGGCGATGCTGCGGAGTGCGGATTCACTGGTGCAGTTGATGAAGCAACAGATTGATGCGCTAGTTGCCAAAGATCCGTATTTGCAAGAGTTTTTGCTATGGGCAAGCCAAAAGTCGCAAGCTGTCCCAGCCGAAACAGAAGATGCAATGGTTCGAGCTTTTTACTTAGCGATCGCTCGCACGCCTCACATTGCCTCTGATTTCGCGCTGGCTTGCACACTCGATCAGGGAATGTTTCTGGATGTGGCGCTGGATGATTTGATGCAATCTTGTGTGATCGATCAAAGCTCAGACTTCGCCCATGCTCATCTTTGCAGCAATGCCCTGAGTAATATTTTGAGCATTGCTTTAGATGTTGGCTTCCAAAAATCGCTGCATCAACTTCAGAGTGAATTCCCAAATTCTAATCAGACTCAGGAACGGTTTCAAACTTGGTGGCAAGCAAATCATACTGCCTGGTCGAAACAGTTAAGGCAGGCGATCGACGATTATCGCCAGATTCATCACCACTGGCAATTTAGCCCAGCGCAAGAACAAATGCTACAACGCTACTACACAGCGAATCAACTGCTGCTTGATTGTCTGCGGAGCAACTGCACGGTGACGGCGGCAATTCGGCAAGAGATTGAAGCGACTCTATTACTGCCTCAGCAAGAACTGGAAGCGAGAGAATGGCAATAAATCCAACATGACAGGCAGCTTTGTAACGAATTCTAAAAAACTCATTCAAATCAAACAATTCAAACAGTCAGACAGACACGATCTCAATCCTCTCTATGTCATGTTTAAGGAGTGTAAAGGACGATTTCATATTTGACATTACTCTGTTCTAGCCGCGACTCTCTTCTAGATCTATCTCCTCCAGTTGAGGGATGTCGCGATCGCTTCGTCTTATTAGTGTAATCGAGTTATTAGTGTAATCGAGTGATTCGGTCGCTCTCTTCATGATTTCGCTCACAATCAATATAGCCTGGTCAGTAAAGTCGATTGCTCGTCAAAGCCTATTCAACATTTATTCTTTGACGATTCGCTCTGATCACCATCCCTACATTTTTTGATCAATCTAATTCAAGAGCAGGAAGCCTCAATCTTTTTAGCTCAATCTGACTAACCGCACCTACTCAACCTCATTTCTTATAAAACAATGGTTTCACAGCAATCGTGGCAGATGATCGACATCTTTCAGCCCCTGTTCCGCCTGTTTCATAACTTGAAGCAGACTGCCTACACCTCTACCCTCTGGGTCTGCGATCAGGGACTTTCTCAGCCCTTCAGACTTGAGTTGCAGGAGACAAGAACGCTGCTGATTTTGCAGATCCAATTTCAGCATTCTAGAAATGTCCTGGATCTGCAAATTACGCCCGAAACGGTCTTGGTTACAGGCGATCGACTTGATCCCCTTGACTCACAAAATTACTCAGTGCCAGATTTTCCCCTGTCTCATTTTCAGAGTCTCATCCCATTACCTCGCTCGATTCAACCTCAAACTGCGATCGCCCAACTCACCGGGACAATGCTGACATTAACCCTGATGAAGTCACATGAATCTCAGCGAACCGCTAAAATCTCGGTCGGCGATCGAGGTCAACCCTTGCCTTATGTCATGGCAACCAGTGCAGCACTAGTCCCCACCCTCGCTGAACTGAATTAAACAGAGTAGAAGCTTATGCCACAGTGCCCTTGTTGCTCCGATGTCCTTCTGCGCCACGCTCATGGTGCCTCCCTCTATTGGTTCTGTCGAAGTTGCTGGCAAGAAATGCCCGTCTTTGAATTAAAAGCAGAACCCTCAGAGAGCGCTTTTAGACTCCTCAGAAGATCACAAAATACCTTTAACTCCAGACACCATCCAAAACACAGTCACTTGAGAACACATCTATGAAATTTGCAATTAATTCGCAGTCTGCTCACACGCAGATGCCTCTACAGAGAGACGTAATTGCCTCATATTCAACTCGTTCTATTTTTGCCCGCGCTGCGATCGCTTTCAATCGCTGGCTCACCACGACAGGTGCAGAAGCCTACATCAACGGTCTAGAGATTCCTGATGCCGCTCTAGAATTATTGCTGAATGCCTCTACGCGAACAAATTACCGATACTTTCCTGAGCTACTAGCACCCTATGAATGGCTATCGCAAGAAAGTGATCGTCTCGCTGAAAACCCGCAGCACCTGATGCAGATTCAGTACAATTTGCCCAAACCGTTATTTCAACTCATGCTGGGAGAAACGGCACCGATGTACCCTAAATACACAATGGCATTGTGGGATAAAGGAGCCGTCACTCTAGAGCAAGCTCAAGTTCAGATGCTAGAGGATGTGATTGAAAAACTTGGCATCGAAGATGGTGACGAGGTATTGGATCTAGGCTGTGGTTGGGGTGCCGCCGCAAATTACATTCTGGCCCGATTTCCCCATGTTAGAGTGACGGCTGTAAATTTGAGCCATGAGCAATGTCGATATATTCGTCAGAAAATGCAGGTTGATAAAAGCGATTTGAGTTCTGAGCGCTTCAGCCTCTACGAAGCAGATTTTAATGAAGTCCAGTTTGAGACAAAATTCGACAAAATTATTGCGATCGGGCTATTTGAGCATATTGGCAACTTGACGAGATCTTGCCAGAAACTGGCAGCTTATCTCAATCCTCGCGGGAAGGTATTCATTCACATCATTAGCACCCAACTGCCCTGCAACATTACTCATCCGTTCATCAATCAATACATCTTTCCAAATATGCGGGTGTGGAATTGCGATGTGCTGCCACAGACCAATCAAGACCTCAGAACCATTCACCAGTGGTACATCAATGGCAACAATTATGCGAAGACGCTCAAGGTCTGGCTCAAAAACTTTGATGATCATCAAACTCAACTTCAAAGCCTAGACTACGGCATGAGCTACAGTAAGTTCCGCCGAATGTGGAGGTTGTACTTGCTATTGTGTATCCAACATTTTGAAAGTGGTACAGGTGAAATGCTGGGCAATGCTCAATATTTATTAGTTCACGCTTAAATTTTGCGATCTCTTCGAGTTACCCGCAAGGGGTCGCACTTTGAGCCGCTCTAAACCAGGTTTAACTCGCAACAGGCATTTTTAATGAATTCACATTTACTACATCTCCCAGACTTGTCTTGGTGGGTAGAAGTCTACACTTCTGCTCCCCCACAAACTTATCATCTCGGCCCTTTTGAAAGTCGAGAGGCGGCGAAAGTCTCTAGAGGCGTTCATGTTGAAGCGTTACAGCATTTTTCAAGTAGATGTAGTACGATTAACTAGTCAGTGTCAGTAGAA
>NZ_JBJPHS010000107.1:0-19246 GCF_052939495.1 Phormidesmis sp. 146-12
TGGGGGGTTGGGGGGCAGAAGCGCTGAAGAACGAAGCAAAAAAACTTCATCGAATTCACGTTAAAAATAGGTGCAACAGATCGATCAGCCAAGCTTAGTCAAAGTTCCTAAAATTGGAGGATTTAGGGATGAGGATCTGTAGCAAGTAACTGTTGATTTGGTATGAAGTCTGCTCAACTTGAACTCGATCGTCAAAACTCACCTTACCAAATCTCATGGACTTCAGTTCTGCTTTACCTACGTTTGTGATTACCCTTCGCGAAGGCGTTGAAGCCGCGCTTGTGGTTGGGATTGTGTTGGCTTACCTAAAAAAAGCAAAACAGCGACATTTGAATCCCTGGGTTTACGGGGGAGTGGCAGCGGGACTGGTCGCTAGTGCGATCGTCGGCGTTTTGTTTGGCTGGATGCTGCAAAGTTTGGGATCGTCTGATCAAAAATATGCTCCCGTTTTGGAACCCTTGCTCGAAGGGGGGTTTAGCCTGCTGGCGATTGCCCTTCTGAGTTGGATGCTGATCTGGATGACGCAAAACGCTCGACACATGAAACAAACTGTGGAAGGGGCGATCGGCTCTGTTTTGACCACGGACACGAAGGCGGGATGGGGCGTGTTTTCGCTGATTTTCTTTGCGGTACTGCGAGAAGGGTTTGAGACGGTGTTGTTTATTGCCGCTAAGTTTCAGCAGGGACTTGTGCCCGCTTTGGGAGCGATCGCCGGAATCATCGCCTCCGTGGGCATTGGCACTTTACTTTTTAAGTGGGGCGTTAAGCTAAATCTCAGAAAGTTCTTTATGGTCATGGGTGCCCTACTGCTGCTGATCGTTTCAGGCTTGGTGGTGACGGCTCTAGGACACTTCGACACAGCGTTTAATACCCTGGCGCAACTCGATCGCAAATCACAATCGCTCTGCTTCTTTTACGAACGCTTTGCCAAACCGCTGGATCGAAACTGCATTCTGGGCCCGATGGTCTGGAACATGAGTAAAATATTACCAGACGATCGCTTTCCTGGCATTATCTTAAGTGCATTGTTCGGGTACACTCAACGGTTGTATTTTGTTCAAGCCCTGGGTTATGGAATCTTTCTAATTACCGTGGGTGGAATCTATTTCCAAAGCTTGTCCGGACGTGTCATCTTTCCATTCCAAAAAAATCGCGAGTCTGTTACAAAATAATTCACTCAAGCTAATAATTCCCATGCGAGAACTTGATGTCAAAGCCGCAACCAATTTGCTCAATTCCATAATGGAATCTGAACTGTCGGGCGTGGTTCGCTATACTCACTACTCATTGATGGTCACAGGGCCGAATCGAATTCCAATCGTGCAGTTTCTCAAAGCCCAGGCCACAGAATCGCTGCTTCACGCTCAACAAGCTGGAGAAATTTTGACGGGATTAGAAGGACATCCGAGTTTGCGAATTGCACCGATCGAGGAAACTCACAAGCATTCAATCTACGACATTTTACTCGAAAGCTTGCACCACGAATCGAGCGCCCTGAGCTTATACAAAAATTTGCTCGAAGTCGTTGAAGATGCCAGCATTTATCTAGAAGAGTTTGCTCGAACGATGATCGGTCAAGAAGAACTACACGGCATGGAATTGAAGAAAATGCTGCGAGACTTCAGCCCGACTGGAAGGTAGAATTTGAGTTTGGAAGATTTTACTGATTGCTAATGTGTCTATTTAGCAATCTAACTACCGTTGTAAAAACAAAACCTACAGCGTTTTCGGATCTTTGATCTGGCTTGTCATTCTCTACAAGGTCAAAGGCATCTCCATTAGCGTTATCATAAATGGAATTTGTGCCCCTTTACAGAGTCGATTATGCACCGTCTTGCGACCATTCCCGGAGGTTGGAACCCATCAGCAGAGGGTGTGATCTTTGTCGAACAGCAACCCGCCCCGATCGTTTTCATTACCGCCGCCGACACCGACATTCAAACCCTTGCGGCCGCCGTCACTCAGTTACCTGATGGCTTCCCCGCCCTGCGTGTGGTCAATTTACTTCAGCTACAACAACAACTGACGGTCGACACCTACGCCGAAGATGTGTTGAGTCAGGCTCAGGTGATAATTGTGCGGGTGATTGGGGGGCGATCATACTGGAGCTATGGGTTAGAAGTGGTTGAGGAAACGGCACAGCAGACGGGTGCAAAATTAATTATTCTGCCGGGTGATGAGCGTCCTGATCCCAATCTCACCAGTCATTCAACGGTTTCTCTAAGCGAAAGTAATCAAGTTTGGCAATACCTCTTAGAGGGTGGCCCTGACAACTATTGCAATCTTTTGAAATTCATTTCAACTAACTATTTACAACAAAAATATTCGGTTTCTCTCCCTAAATCGGTTCCTCGAATTGGCGTTCGTCAATGGCAAAAACGAACCAAAAAATCAGAAGTCGGAATCTTATTTTATCGCGCTCATTATCTTGCGGGAAATACAGCCGTTATTGATGCATTATGTGAATCTTTAGCCCAAAGAAACTTATCGCCAATTCCCATCTTTGTTTCGTCATTACGCGAACCCGCCGTTCAGAAAGCGCTGCTTAAATATGGTCGGCACCTTGATTTATTGCTGAATACAACCAGCTTTTCCCTCGCTCGATTAGACACCGAAACACCTCAAGTCGAATTGTGGGAGCAATTGAATGTTCCGGTGCTGCAAGTGATTTTGAGCGGCGGAACTCAAGAACAATGGGCATCTGGCTTTCAAGGATTGGCACCCAAAGATATGGCGATGAATGTCGCACTCCCCGAAGTGGACGGAAGAATCATCACAAGAGCCGTTTCCTTTAAGTCAGTCGAAACTCAAAATGCTCGCCTACAAACCGATGTGGTGGTTTATGAACCGATCGCCGATCGCATTCAATTTGTGTCTGACCTGGCAGCAAATTGGGTAAAACTGCGACAAACTTCGCCTAAAAATCGAAAAATTGCGCTGATTTTAGCCAACTATCCCAATCGAGATGGGCGGTTAGCCAATGGAGTCGGTTTGGATACTCCCAACAGTTGTCTCGAAATTCTCAAAGCGCTCAAACTTGCAGGATATTCAGTCGGAAATATTCCCGAAAACGATCAAGAATTGATTCAATTACTAACAGCAGGCGTAACGAATGATCCCGAAGGTCGATCGCTGAGAAAAGTGCGGCAGTCCCTCTCAATAGAACAGTATCAACCTTATTTTGAGCAGCTACCGATCGCCATTCAAACAGGTGTCAATACTCGCTGGGGAAACCCTTCAGAACCGACCTTTCCGATTTCAGGAATTCAGTTAGGAAATGTGTTTGTCGGTATACAACCTGCGCGAGGCTACGATCGCGATCCTGCTCTCAATTACCACGCGCCCGATCTCGAACCTGCCCATGATTATTTTGCGTTTTATCACTGGGTTAGATCCAAATTTGGAGCAGGGGCGATCGTGCATGTCGGCAAACACGGCAATCTAGAATGGCTCCCCGGAAAAAGCGTGGCACTTTCTGAAAACTGCTATCCCGAAGCGGTTTTTGGGGCGACTCCTCATCTCTATCCGTTCATCGTCAACGATCCCGGCGAAGGATCTCAAGCCAAACGACGCGCCCAAGCTGTGATTCTCGACCATCTAACGCCCCCCATGACTCGTGCCGAACTCTACGGAAATTTGCACCAGCTAGAAGGGCTAATCGACGAATATTACGAAGCGCAAACGCTCGATCCGGCTCGACTGGGACTGGTTCGCGATCGCCTTACTCAGTTAATTTTGCAAGAAAATCTCGACCAGGATCTAGGACTCGATCGTTCAACTTTAGATGACTCCACTTTGCCAGCCTTTCTCAAAACCGCAGACGGCTATCTCTGTGAATTAAAAGAAGCTCAAATCCGAGATGGTTTACACATTTTTGGTCAGTGTCCCCAGGGCAGACAACTCTGCGATTTGACGGTGGCGATCGCTCGCAATCCCAATGCCAATCGATTAGGACTGACTCGTGCGATCGCTCAAGACTGGCAGCTAGACATAGATCCCCTCACGGCTGACCTGGGTGAATCAGTGATCACGTCTCATCCCAAACTCAATCACTGCCAAATTGTCGGTGATGTTGTAGAAGTGATTGAACTTTATGCCGCAGAACTAATCACCCAACTGATTCAAAAATCTGACATACCCGCTATCGGAACTGCTACAGATCAAGAATTGAATTGGATTCGCGATCGCTTGCTTCCAGCATTACAGAAAACCGATCAAGAAATCATCAATCTGTTACGAGGATTAGACGGGAAGTATATTCCTAGCGGTGCTTCGGGTGCTCCCACTCGCGGTAGACCAGATGTTTTACCGACGGGACGAAACTTTTACTCAGTTGACATTCGAGCCATTCCCACGGAGACGGCCTGGGAGATTGGCAGAAAAGCCGCTGAGACGTTGGTAGAGCGATACACCCAGGAAAATGGTGAATATCCCAAAACATTAGGATTGTCCGTTTGGGGCACGTCTACCATGCGAACGGGCGGTGACGACATTGCAGAAGCCCTCGCATTACTGGGAGTCAAACCAATTTGGGATGGCGTTTCCCGACGGGTGATTGACTTTGAGATTTTGCCGCTTTCTAGTCTCGATCGTCCCCGTGTCGATGTAACGCTCAGAATTTCTGGCTTCTTTCGCGATGCGTTTCCCAATTTAATCGATTTATTTGACAGTGCGGTGATTGCAGTCGCTCAACTAAAAGAATCAGCCGAACAAAATCCGCTGTCACAAAAAGCAACACAAGAACGAATCTACTGGGAATCACAAGGAATACCCGCAAAAGAAGCAGAGGAGCGATCGCTGTATCGAATTTTTGGATCAAAGCCAAGTGCCTATGGTGCTGGACTACAGGGACTCATTGAGGGACAAAATTGGACAGACGACTCAGATCTAGCCCGCGCCTACATTGACTGGAGCGCCTACGCCTACACCCGCAAATCCCAAGGAAAATCAGCCCCCGAAGCCTTCCACCAGCGCTTGAATAATATGCAAATTGTGTTGCAAAATCAGGACAATCGAGAGCATGATCTCTTAGATTCTGACGATTATTACCAGTTTCAGGGCGGCTTGACCGCTGCGGTACGATCGCTTTCTGGCACCTCACCCCAAACCTATTTTGGAGACAATTCTCGCCCAGAGCAGCCAAAAGTTCGCAAATTAGCCGAAGAAATCACCCGTGTTTATCGGACTAGAGTGGTCAATCCCAAGTGGATCGAGGGGACGATGCGGCATGGTTACAAAGGTGCGTTTGAGATGGCAGCCACATTGGATTACCTGTTTGCCTACGATGCAACGGCCAACTGCGTTCAAGATTTCATGTATCAAGGCGTTGCAGAGGCTTACTTATTCGATCGTCGCGTTCAAGAGTTCATTCAACAAAACAATCCCTGGGCGTTGCGAGACATTGCAGAACGACTACTCGAAGCGCACCAGCGAGGATTATGGAAAAACGTCCCCGACGCGACGATCGACCAACTACGCGCCTTAGCCCTAGAAGCAGAGGGAGCGATCGAGACTCAAATATCCTGATGCATCAAAACGCTGTGGAAGGTCGAAAGTCCCCCAGAATTGGCAGCTTGAGAGGAAGAAGCGTTGAATAACAAAGCAAAAAAACTTCATCGAGTTCAGGTTAAATGAACAAGATTGTTACTTGTAGATCCTACCTTCGAGCTTATTAAATCTATATTGCGGTTCTTGAACGGATGAAGTACATCGGGATCTTTGCTATACAACCCCTATAATCAACTCTCATGCTTACCTTACTCAGTCGTTGGGTTACGCTGCAATTGAGTGATGGCTTCACGAATTAACTTTATTTCATGGTTAAGAGACTTTTCAAAAAATGATTTTATCTTCTCTTTAACGCTGTCTAAATCTCCATCTTCGTAATCTGAGGCATTGAGAATTGGTATTGCAAAAATCTCATTCCATCCTGCTCCTTTAAGTGTTCTTTGGCGTTTTCCAGGAAAAGAGTTTCTGATCGCATCATAAATATTTTGTTTCAAATTTTGATCCCCCGGCCCCGCAACTAAACCTAGCCCAAGATATTGCGAATCATTCCAAAATTGAAACAGCAATATACGCTGACTGCTTGTCCATCCATGACAAGTTTTCTGGAACTCCAGTTCATCCCATTCCTTTGGGGCAAATCGAATACATTTCTTATTGCAATCATCTTTTTCAATATCGTGTTCCTGATTATTTTGAATGAGTTGCTGAAGGAAATCTGAGATTTCTGATTGCCAGTCTGGACGGTGCTCATAAATTAAATCAAGGGCTTGTCGATGCTGTTTATAGATTTTTCGACAGAGGTTGGCAATTTCTGAGTCGCTCATGATGTGTCTCTTAATTAGGTTACTGTAATGGGTCATTAAGCTGCGAACGTCGCCATTCATCTTGGCACTGTGTTGCAGACAGATACTGTCTATACAATTAGCAATTGTCTCGTAACTCAGCGAATGCCAATTTGACTCAGATGCTTTATCCCCATCCTTGGTGAGATATATCAAGCACTTTCGATAGTCAGGAAACTCAGTCGAAACTATTTCTCCATACCTGTTTAACTGGTCAGAATGTTCGACGGAATCGACTTTATTTTCAATTGCAATCACGATCTTGTTAATTGGCGAGTAAATCAAGATATCAATATTTCGATACTCTCGCTTAACTTCTGTGTCTTCTAAACTGGCAACATCGATTTCGATCGCACTAAACGGTGGATCTTCAAAATCGAGCAACGTTGTAATGAGAAATTTTTTGAGGAATAAGTCGCCAAAATAGTGAGATTCCGACGGGTTTAAGAGAAATGCCAGAAAATAGGAGTGGCGAATCTCCTGTCGAGTCATTCCAACCGCTTCAAAAATATTGAAACTCGATAATTTTGATTCTAGTAAAGTGAGATCTGGATTGTCAACGATTAAGGCTTCTAGAATACTCTGATCAGCTTTATCCATATTAGACTTGTTGGGTTTTAACAGAAAAAATCGCCGAATCGACTGTCAGATATAGCTTCCAGGGATCTTTGGCAAAACCTCTAAAAACCTGACCAGGACTAGGCTTCAAGGATTTTTGGGCTTATTAACCAACAACTCTATTATCTGATTCATACTCAAAGCAGGTTAAAAGGCAGACTTTTGAAATTATAGCGGTTCTTGAACGGATGAAGTACATTGAAATCCCTGCTGTACAAGCGCTACAAATGTCATACCATACCTCACTCTGGTGAGAACCGCTATAACCACAAGAAACACATTGATCTCAAGCGGTGATGAGTCATTTCTAATCTTCTGGTTTATTAACTTTGAAATATAAAAAAGACAAACTGGAGTAAAACGACATATCGACTTCATATCAACTCAACCGATACTTTAGCCAAAATGCCAGCAACGGCAATGCAATTCGATAACGATATTCTGGGCCGTAGACCAAACCTTTTTGTTCTAAACTAGCCAACGCTCCTTGCAGTCCGCCTCCCCTCGAAAGATGATGCTTTTGAATGTATTCTCTGGCATGAGGGCTATCCGTTGGGTCGAGCGCCAAACTTTCTAACACCCTTACCTGGCTGGGCGGCAACAACAAAATTAACGACTCAAACGTGACAGACAGATCTTCAACCAGCGCTAAGGTACTGCGATGAATATGGTGAGCTTGAATGAAGCGTGAAGCGCGAAGGGTGAGGGGTGAAGCGTCAGAGGTGGATTTTTGCCATTCCCCAGATTGATCTCTCGTTTTGATGTCAAGCCAGACTCGCTGAAGTAGCGCGATCGTATCTCTAAAATGCCCCTGCACATGGTTGAGAAAAAGCGACAAAGCCTCTGGCTCAAACTTCAGATCTTCGGGAGCGATCGCCGTTTCTAACCAGGGTGCCAGATCTTCATCAGACAGCGGGCCGAGCGAAACGACTTGCAGATCGCTCTGCTCAACCCAGCGTTCGGCAACCGTTGCAATTAGCGCATAGCTGACTCGACTCTGCTGCTGAATTTCTTGGCGAAGATAATGCTCCCATTTGCTGTGACGATCCCACGATCGCATATGAGGAAAATTCTGAAACACCAGCACCACCCGACAGTCGAGCCACTCGGCCAACACCTGCGGCAATGTCAGTAAAGCTTGAAACAACGCCCATTCTTTGCCAGACGAAAACTGCCAGACTAAACAAGTTCTGCCGTTGGGCAACTTTTGCAAAATCAGCGGTTGGGTCTGGCTCCAGCGTTGAATTAGCGCAACCTCTTTAGGAGACTCAAAGGCGGCAATCAAGCCCTCAGCCAGTAGTTCGAGAAAGCGGCGGTAGTCTGTGGCTCTCAGGCAGTCAATTTCGATCACTCTGGCTCCACATTTTCTCGCGGCCCAGCGCACCAGCGTTCGTCGCCCAATGCCCGGAACGCCCGCCAGCACCAGATCCCCGTCGGCTGCCAAAATCTTGCTGACCTGTCGCAGTTCAGTTTGCCGACCTACCAAATTTTGCGGAACAAAGGGATTGCCAACCATCGCGAGTCAGAAAAAATTTGTGACGATCTCAGACTTTGGACTCTAGACTATGAAGAGTTAAACGTCAGAGTCTATCTGCAAATGGCTTTTGGCTTTTGGCTTAATCACCAACGGTCTGGACTCTACAGTCTATCCTGCAAATCAGAGATTTCACACTATTTAATAGTGCTATCTCTCTTATTTAAGCACTATCATTGAGTGCTGTAGGCATCCATTTTTTGTTCGTTTCAATTAAATTCTATGGCTTCTAACTCATTGCCCACGATCGACGCAGCTTGGCACACGCTAGATGTTCAGCAAACGATCGACTCACTGCAAACTGACAGCAAAACCGGACTCGACTCTCAACAGGTTTCCGATCGCCGGGTCAAGTTTGGCCCAAATGAATTGGAAGAAGCAGGAGGGCGCAGTACGCTGACGATTTTGCTCGATCAGTTCAAAAACATCATGCTGCTGATGCTGATTGGGGTAGCGCTGGTTTCGGGCATTTTGGACTTGCTAGATCTGTTGCAGGGGACGGGCAAGCCAGGAGACATTCCCTTTAAGGATACAATCGCAATTTTGGCGATCGTGATTCTCAATGGGGCGCTGGGCTACATTCAAGAAAGTCGGGCTGAGAAGGCATTGGCGGCGCTCAAACAGTTGTCCTCTCCGCGAGTCAGAGTCATCCGAGATGGCAGAGTCAGTGAAATCGATTCGCCCGATCTGGTGCCCGGAGACTTGATGCAGGTCGAAGCAGGCGTACAAATTGCCGCCGATGGGCGTTTGCTCGAAGCCGCTAATTTGCAGATCCGCGAGTCCGCCCTCACCGGGGAAGCACATGCGGTCAACAAGCAGGCTACCCTACAGCTACCTGAAGAAACCTCTCTAGGCGATCGCCTCAATCTTGTCTACCAGGGGACTGAAGTCGTGCAGGGTCGCGGGACGGTGATGGTGACTGGAACGGGAATGCGGACGGAACTGGGTAAAATCGCCACCATGCTGCAAGCCGTCGAGTCTGAGCCGACCCCATTACAACAGAGAATGGATCAACTCAGTCAAGTTTTGGTGACGGGGGCGCTGGCGCTGGTGGCGATCGTCGTCGTCGTGGGCATTGTCTCGGCACGCAGCTTTGCGCCGTTGAGAGAGTTGCTGCAAGTGTCGCTGAGTATGGCGGTGGCAGTGGTGCCAGAAGGGTTGCCTGCGGTGATTACAGTGACACTGGCGATCGGGACTCAGCGCATGGTGCGGCGGAATGCCCTGATTCGTAAGCTTCCGGCGGTTGAAACACTCGGCTCTGTCACAAATATTTGCTCTGATAAAACGGGAACGCTGACACAAAACAAAATGGTGGTGCAATCTCTGCATACCGCAAGTGCATCGCTGGCCGTCACCGGAGAAGGATACAGCCCCAAAGGAGAATTCACGCTACAGAAGCGCAAAATTAATCCGTCAGATAGTCCTGAAGTCCGCGCTCTGATGCTGGCCTGTACGCTGTGTAACGACTCAATTTTGCAAGAAGACAAGGGTCAGTGGACGATTTTGGGCGATCCAACCGAAGGGGCGCTGCTAACCGTGGCGGCCAAAGCTGGGTTAGCAGCCGATCAATGGAACAGCAAGCTACCGCGAGTCCAAGAGTTTCCCTTTTCGTCTGAGCGCAAGCGGATGAGTGTGATTGTCAAAGATACGGCAGACTTGCTCAAATCAGAAACAGGCTTTTTGGCGACTCCGTTTCTCATGTTTACCAAAGGCTCTCCCGAATTGATTTTGGAGCGTTGCCAACAGATTCAGATTGGCGATTCGGTACAGTCGATCACACCAGAACAGCGTCGGCAAATCCTCGCCAAAAATAACGAACTCGCCGGAAAAGGCCTGCGCGTTTTGGGCTTCTCTTACAAACCACTAACCGAATTGCCACCCGAAGGTTCAGACGAGGTGAGTGAAAAAGCCCTGGTCTGGCTGGGACTGGTAGATATGTTGGATGCGCCGCGCCCTGAAGTCAGAGATGCTGTCGCGCGCTGTCGATCGGCTGGCATTCGCCCCATCATGATCACCGGAGATCACCAACTCACCGCCAAAGCGATCGCTGAAAACCTCGGTATTGCCAAACCTAGCGATGAAGTTCTTGTGGGTCGTGACCTCGAAAAAATGGATGCGCGCGAGTTAGAACGGCAGGTCGATCGGGTCAGTGTCTATGCACGAGTGGCTCCCGAACACAAACTGAGAATTGTCCAGGCGCTGCAAAAAAACGGCAAAATCGTAGCCATGACTGGAGATGGTGTAAACGATGCGCCCGCCCTCAAACAAGCCGATATCGGGATCGCAATGGGCATCACCGGAACGGACGTGAGCAAAGAAGCCAGCGATATGGTTTTGTTGGACGATAACTTTGCCACGATCGTCGCCGCCACCGAAGAAGGCCGCACCGTCTACACCAACATTCGTCGCTTTATCAAATACATTCTCGGCTCCAACATTGGGGAAGTGATTACGATCGCCGTTTCACCCCTACTGACTACGGGAGGCGTTCCCCTTTCACCCTTGCAGATTCTCTGGATGAACCTCGTCACCGACGGATTACCCGCTCTAGCGCTGGCTGTTGAACCTGCGGAACCCAATGTCATGAACCGTCCGCCCAACAATCCAAGTGAGAGCATCTTTGCCAGAGGCTTGGGCGCTTACATGCTGCGAGTGGGAATTGTGTTGGCAATCATCACAATTATTCTCATGGTCGGATCATACCAATACACCCAACAAGTGAATGGGAACGGACTCGATGCTGATCGCTGGAAAACAATGGTTTTTACAACGCTGTGTATTGCCCAAATGGGACACGCGATCGCCATCAGATCGAATACCAAATTGACGATCGAGCTAGACCCCAGAACCAACCCTTACATCTGGGCTGCGGTGGTTGTGACGACGCTGCTACAACTCGCTTTGGTCTACGTTCCACCGTTGAGAGCCTTCTTTGGCACCCACTATCTCACCTTCAATGAACTAGCCGTCTGCTTTGGCTTCAGCGCCATCATGTTTGTCTGGATCGAGCTAGAAAAACTATTTGTGCGCTGGTACTTTAGCCGCAAACAAAAGTAGGACAACCCAACCGGATCGAGGGTTGAAATCACAGTGCAAACAATATTTCATCCCTCCTCCTTTCTCCTTCCTCCCTCCATCCTCCCTAATTCTTAAAGCCTGTGTAAATTCCTGGTTTTTGCTGAACAATTCTCCGCGATCGCAGTGAAATCTTTTGAGTAATGAAGTGTGTTATGGAACACGCCGGATTACCCAAACCGAGGAGCGCTGCAAATGAAACGATTAGCCTGGAAATTCTGTCTGATCAGCCTAATCGTTTTGCCTCTGGGCATCAGCGCGATCGCCTTTCAAGTGCTCAAAACGCCCCATTCTTCTAGCTGTGAAACGATCAACGATCAAGCCAATGCGTCTCAGCGATTGTATTGTGCCAAAGCAAGCGTGCAGCAGAAAACGCCTGGTAATCTGGCGGCCGCGATTCGTTTGTTGGGCAATCTGCCTTCAGACCTTCAACCAGAAGGAAAGCAATTGGTTCTGCAATGGTCAAATGAGTTGATGGAGCAGGCAGAAATCGCCTTTCAAGCTGGGGAGTTTGAGAACGCGATCGACCTGGCTAACTCAATTTCCCGAACTTCTCCAACCTATGACGCAGCCCAGCGCCGCATTTCTGATTGGAAGCAGTCCTCAGAAAAGGCGGACGAGATTGCGGAAGCGGCGATCGATCAGATGGCGCAAAGAGAGTGGACTCAAGCACTCAAAACGGCTGGTCGGCTAAAGTTGATCGTTCGGGCTGCCTGGGTAACCGATCGCCATATTGCATTGGTGCAACAAATCAAAGCCGATCGTGAATTTCGAGATCCCAATCGGGCGATCGAGCCGCCTCGCAAAAGGGCCCCACTGAACTTTAAGTCCAATATCGCCAAGGCTGTAGCTCAGAAGCCCACTGCAAAGCCAACTGTAAAAGCGCCTGTGTTACCCATTGAGCCAGTTTCCTTAGTAGAAGCCACTCCACCCAAAGCGTTACTGACTCCCGTCGTCAGTCAAAACGAAGCCGTGATGAAGCATTTGGTCGAGGAGACGAGTTCATCAAGCGGTCTCAAAGGGATGTCTGCTGAAACAGATCTCAAAGAGATATCTGCTGAAGCAGATCGCGTCATTCCCGCGTTTCCTCAAGTTCCTGCGCCTGTGAAGGAGGGCGATCGCAAAAATTAGGGGAATTCTGGGTTTTCTGGGTCTTCGCCGATCACTTGCTGTATCTCTGACTATAGAAAGGGTGCTAAGAGGCATCATTCACAACTCAAAACTTTATTTGTGGTTTTACTTCTGACAAAGCGTTGTCTCTGTTAATCTGGGCACAGCGATCGCACAGAGGAAACACGGGCATGAGTGAGAGTGCTGTTCTGATTTCGAGTTCTGCTAGAGATCGAATTGACCATGATGTGTTTATTTCTTATTCGCGCAGAGACAGTGAGTTTGCTCGTGGCTTGCTGGAGGCGCTGAAGGGGGAAAACCGCGACACCTGGGTTGATTGGCTGTCGATTCAGGCGGCGGAAGATTTTTGGCAGGCGATCGTGACGGGCATTGAGGCTGCAAATAGCTTCATTTTTGTGATCAGTCCTGATTCGATCGCGTCTCAGTATTGCAATCAGGAGATTGATCACGCGGTTTTGCATAAAAAACGGTTGATTCCCGTTGTGTGTCGCTCAGTGTCACCTGAAACAGTTCATGCGTCGCTGCGTCCGCTCGATTGGATTTTCTTTCGAGATGGCGAGTTTGAGCCTGCGTTTGCGCGATTGGTGAAGGCGATCGACACTGATCCATTGCACACGCGATCGCATACAAGGCTGCTGGTGAAGGCGATCGAATGGAACAAGCGGGGACGAGACGACAGCTTTTTGTTGCGAAAAAGTGATCTCACCGAAGCGGAAACCTGGCTGGCTGCAAGTGCTGACAAGGAGCCAGTTCCCACGGATTTGCAACGAGACTACATTAGCACCAGTCGTCAGGTTGAGGATGACTACAATCTACTGCTGGCAAAAGGGGAACGCGCCCTGCAACGGGTGAAGCTTGCGGCGATCGTGGTGCCTGTTGCGGTGGCGATCGCGGCGATTGCCGGAGGTTATGCCTTCTTTCAAGCTCAAAACGCAAAAGATGCAGGTCGAAGGGCGCTCCTTGCAGTTCAAAACGCGACAGTTGCAGATCAGAAGGCGGAAAATGCAGAAAAAAGAGTGACGGTTGCCGATCGAAACGCGAAGAATGCAGTTCAAAACGCGACAGTTGCAGATCGGAAGGCGGAAGATGCAGATCAGAAGCGCAAAGGTGTAGAGGGAAGGCTGACCAGCGCAGAAGTGAGGCTGACGGCAACGGAGTCAAAGCGCAAAGATGCAGAACAACAGTCCGATCGCGCTAAACAAGCTCAAGTCATGGTGCAAGACCTGCTGAAGCGACAAGAAGATACACTCAACACGACCAGCGCGAACTTAGACCAAAAGCAAAAGAACATCCGGGATGTGTGGCAGTTTAGCAATGCTCTAGCTGAGAGCGCAAAGGGAAATTACGACAATGCCTTGGATATCTTCAAACGAGTGATCAATCGCAATCCTCTCAACACGTTTGCCTTAATGGGACGCGGTTATGTCTATCAGCAGAAGAAGGATTACCCAGCAGCAGAGGCAGAGTTTCAGCGGGCAGTAGAAATTGATCGCAATGATCCAATTGCCTGGTTTGCCCTAGGTAATGTGCTGTCTGACCAAAGCAGACTTGATAAGGCAATCGCAGCTTACAACCAAGCAATCAAGCTTGACCCTAAATATGCTACATACAACAATTTGGGCAATGCGTTGTCTAGGCAGAACAAACTCGATGAGGCGATCACTGCCTACAACCAAGCAATCAAGATTAACCCTAAATATGCTGATGCTTACAACAATCTGGGCATTGCCCTGTCTAAGCAAAACAAACTTGATGAGGCGATCACTGCCTACAACCAAGCGATCAAGATTAACCCTAAATATGCTGAAGCCTACAACAATCTGGGCATTGTGCTGTCTGACCAAAGCAAACTTGATAAGGCGATCACTGCCTACAACCAAGCGATCAAGATTAACCCTAAATATGCTGAAGCCTACAACAATCTGGGCATTGTGCTGTCTGACCAAAGCAAACTTGATAAGGCGATCGCAGCTTACAACCAAGCAATCAAGATTAACCCCGAATATGCTGATGCTTACTACAATCTGGGCATTGCCCTGTCTAAGCAAAACAAGCTCGATGAGGCGATCACTGCCTACAACCAAGCGATCAAGCTTGACCCAAAACATGCTGAAGCCTACAACAATCTAGGCAATGCGCTGACAAACCAGAACAGACTTGATGAGGCGATCGCTGCTTATAACCAAGCGCTCCAGATCAATTCCAATTTGGCGCAGGCTTATGCCATTCGTGGGGTAGCTTACTTCAAAAAGCAGCAGTACGATCGTGCCCTTTCAGATCTCGATCGAGCGATCGCACTTGGCTTCAAACCTGATGAGTTGCTCCAGTTGCGAGAGCAGGTGAGAAAAGAGATGAAATGAGGAATGAGCAGCTTTCTCTTTTGTCGAAATAGCCCGATCGCTTCACCTGGACAAAAAAGGCAACCCCATCTGTGGGATCGCCTGATCAAGTCTGGAAAGGTGAATAGATAAAACTTGGTTTCAAACCAGATTTAGAGAAGAAATCAAACCGCTTCTAGATTCTTTTCTCCAGTGCGAATCCGAACCACCTGGTCAACAGGCGTGATGAAAATTTTGCCATCACCGATTTCGCCCGTTCTAGCAGCCACAATGATCTTGTCAACCACCATGTCCACCTGATCATCTTCGATCACAATTTCAACCTTAAGCTTTTGCAAAAACTCGACCGTGTATTCTGAGCCACGATACCGCTCAGTTTGACCCTTCTGCCGCCCAAAGCCTCGGACTTCAGAAACCGTCATGCCCACAATTCCCGCATTCACTAGCGCGATCTTGACTTCATCAAGTTTGAAGGGGCGAATGATTGCCTCAACCTTTTTCAAGCTCCTACACTCCTTGTCACATATCGATATCTATCAGCATGACACTATGTATCACCGTTACGAGGGAAGTAATTGTAACGAATCGTACATTTCCCCAGGTCATCTTTCCTAAGTCACCGTTATTTCTAAAGTCTCTCACGATCGCATCCCAATTTTTTTGACGAACTGTTGCGCTCCTACGCTATCGGCTCTGACCTTTATCAAGATTTGTTGCTGTTTGAGAAAATCAAGCAAATTTTTCGATCGCGCTGCATTCAATCGCGCCTCACTTATTAGAAGACGGCAACAACGGACGCACGATCAAAAATCCCGTTCCAAAAGCGGAGACCACAATGAGAACAATCACTAGACCCAACCACCAACCGCCCAACTCGCCTGGCTTTTTCTCAGACTGAATTTTGCGACGGGGCTGGCTTTCTTGCTCATAGACGATCGTCTCAGGGGCAAACACAGATTCGGTGCGAGCAGGCTTGGGAGCCACAGGCGGACGGCTCGGCATTGTCGGAACGCTGGGCGGCTCGATCGGCATCTCCATCCGAGGAGTGGGAATCTCGGCGGACGCAACGGGGGGCAAATTAGTGACAATCTGCCGGAGGTGAATCGCCGACTGAGCAGCCCGTTCGATCTCTTGGCGAAGCTGCTGATTTTGCTTGGCTAACTGATGATTTTGCTGGGTGAGAGCCTCCATTGTCGTCCTGGCCGCCTGAAGCTCTGCGGTGACTTCTCGGTAAAGCGAGATCGGAACAGAGGGCGAATAAGCACTTGCAGACGGTGGAATCTGCCCAGAAGGAGGAATATTTCGCATGGACGGCGAGGGGTTTTTGGATGTCATCTCTTTGGTATCAAACAAATAGCAGGCGGTTGGTTAAAAACGTATGCCCCAGAATAGCTGTAATTAGACCAATGGACGCAAAAATCGTCAAAAATTTGAGCAAAAATCGTCAATAGTTGACCTGGAGCGATCGCTAATTTTCTATCTAGGTAATTGCTCAAGAATGATAGCGCTGTTTCTGTCAAAGCGATCACCTGGAGACTTGTTAAAATCAACAGGTTTTAGAATTTCAATTTACTACTCACACGACCCGCCTACTATGAATTCTTCTCAAACGCAAGAAACTCCCTCCGAGTCGGTGAAGTATGGTGAACGGCTGATCGAGGAAGGCAATCTAATCACGTTCCCTAATCCGCGCCCTGGTCGCCGCTACCACATTTACATTACGTTACCGGAGTTTACCTGCAAGTGTCCGTTTTCGGGCTATCCAGACTTTGGCACCATCTACGTAACCTATGTGCCCAATCAGCGCGTGGTCGAGCTAAAAGCGATCAAGCTGTATATCAATAGCTACCGCGATCGCTACATTTCTCACGAGGAGTCCGCAAACCAAATTTTGGATGACCTAGTAGCCGCCTGCGACCCGCTAGAAATCACGGTAAAAGCCGACTACACGCCACGAGGAAATGTGCATACCGTTGTTGAGGTGACGCATCGGAAGGAGGGATGAGGGATGAAAAGAGGTGAGGGATGAAAAGAGGTGAGGAGGGCAATAGTCAAAAGTGACGATCGAGGATGATTCAAGCAGTCCCGCGTCAAGCTCTCCCGAAACGCAGTTGCTTTCATCCCTCATCCCTCATCCCTCATCCCTCATCCCTCATCCCTTCAAAGTCCCTCATCCCTCTTTCTAACTCGCCGCAGCCACATCACCCAGACCCAGCCCAAAAAGCTGCCGACAAAGTAAGGCGGAAAGTCTGACCAACCAAACGTGTTGCCCAAGACCAGTCTGCCAGGGAGCGTAGCGCGAATCGCTTGCAAAAACGGCGGTTGCCACAGTTGCAGAAACTCGATCGCACAGGTCACTAGACAAACCGCGATCGCTACCTTTTTCGGCGAAAATTTGGGAAATCCGGTCAGCGCCAGCGTAATCCAAAACATCTCATAAGCGACACTGCCCAAAGCATCATCTAGCCACGGAAAACCACTCTGAGAAAATCGGATCAGATAGCCGATCGGCACGAGCAAAACGGTACTGATCAACAGAGCAATGCGATAAAACATGGGGAAAGGAAGAGGCGCGATCGGGCTATTTTGATCAAACTAAAAAAGACTTGGCTCTTGATCTGACCAGCCACAAGGAGACAGCGATGAATGTAACTGAGATTTGCCGCCAGCGCACTGATGCAGGCATGGTCGCGCTACAAGGGTTTTATAACGGCACGACTGGACTCTGGAACACAACGGGCTGGTGGAATGCGGCCAACGCTTTGGAGACGACGATCGACTACTGCACCCTGACGCAGAGCCAAACTTATCGCACCAATCTAGCAAACACCTTTGAGAAAAATCGCAGCAAAAATTTCTTAAATGAGTTTTATGACGACGAGGGCTGGTGGGCGCTCACCTGGATCAAAGCCTTTGATCTGACTGGAGAACCGCGCTACCTCAACATGGCAAAGACGATCTTTAATGATATGAAAGGCGGCTGGGATGCGATCTGTGGCGGCGGAATCTGGTGGAGCAAACAGCGCAAATATAAAAATGCGATCGCTAATGAGTTGTTTCTTGCGATCGCGGCTCGGCTGCACTTGAGAACACCAGGCGACAAGGGAGCGGGTAGCTATCTCGATTGGGCGGTTCGCGAATGGAACTGGTTCAAAAACTCAGGCATGATCAATCGGGACAATCTGATCAACGATGGACTGACCAGCAATTGTCAAAACAACGGGCAGACCACCTGGACTTACAATCAGGGCGTAATTCTAGGCGGACTGGTAGATCTGTATCGAATCACGAACGATCGGGCACTGTTGACCCAAGCGGGAGCGATCGCCGATGCTGCCATTCGCGCACTGGCTCCTAACGGAATCTTGCGAGAGCCTTGTGAACCAGATTGTGGAGCAGACGGGCCCCAGTTCAAAGGCATCTTTGTGCGAAATTTGCTGGCGCTCTATCAGGTGACCAACAAGCCCGCCTACAAAACGTTTATCACTCGCAATGCTGACTCGATTTGGGCGCAGTGTCGCAATGATGCCAATCAGTTTGGGCTGTCGTGGGCGGGGCAATTTGACCGATCGGATGCAGCCCGACACAGTGCGGCAATGGATGCCCTGAATGCGGCGCTCGCCCTCAATTTTGAAAGCACTACGCCAGACACCTACCAGGCTGAAAGGGGCATTCTCCATCAGTTGTTGACGGAGGCGATCTATCCGGGCTATCACGGTGGCGGCTACGTAGCAGGCTGGAATCGCGACGGACAGTGGATTGATTTTAAGGTGACGGTGCGATCGTCCGGTCGATATGCGCTGACCTTCCGGTATGCGGCGGCAGGGGGAGAGTCGAGTCGCTATCTGTTTGTCAACGGCAAGGGCATTGTCGCCAATCTCATCTTTCCTGGAACAGGCAACTGGAGCCGTTGGAGTCAGGTCACAGTTCCCCCAGTCTTGCTCAATGCTGGAGAAAATACGGTTTCTTTGATCTTCGATCGCTCCAAAGGCAGCCGCAATTGGCTCAATCTCAATGAATTAATCGTACAAAATGGCTAGAGACAGCGTGAATTCAATGTTTTAAAATTCAATGCTCTAAAGTCTCCAGAATTGGAAGGCAGAAGCTTGACAACGAAGCAAAAAACTTCATCGGACTCACCTTAAAAACAACGTGAATTCGATGAAATTCCTCGCTGTAGCGATCACTCCAGGCAGCCC
>NZ_JBJPHS010000108.1:0-18743 GCF_052939495.1 Phormidesmis sp. 146-12
AAACTTCGTTTTACCCTCTTTTTTTAACTCAATTTAATTTCTGGAAACGACTATTGGTAAACAACGGTTCAAGTGTCATGACTGTGGACGGCAGTTCATTGAACAACCCACTAAAAAGGTGATTGACCAAACCACGCGAGAGTTGATTGACCGATTGTTGTTAGAACGGATTTCACTGGCTGGGATTGCCCGTGCAACCCAAGTTTCTGAACAATGGCTCCAAACCTACGTCAATGAGAAATATGCAAAGGTGCCCCGGCAAGTGCAGGTGACAGCCAAAAAAAGGGGAGGCTGACGATTCAATGCGATGAGTTGTGGTCATGTGTGGACAACAAAGGGAACAAGCAGTGGGTCTGGTTGGCGCTCGATGCTGACACGCGTGAGATTGTGGGTGTTTATATTGGCGCACGCGATGAAGCGGCGGCTCGTAAATTGTGGGACTCGTTGCCTCCGGTCTATCGCCAATGTGCGATCGCCTACACCGACTTTTGGGCAGCATATGCAGCCGTTCTACCGAGCAAGCGCCATTGAGCAGTGGGCAGAGAGACGGGAAAAACGAGCTACATTGAGCGATTCAACAACACCTTGAGGCAACGAGTGTCTCGGTTAGTCCGAAAAACCTTGTCCTTCTCCAAATCCTTAGAGAATCACATTGGTGCCATTTGGTATTTCATCCATCACTACAATGCATCATTACTTGTGTAGCACTACCGAAATTAGAAGCACCGAGACAATCGCCAACGTCAACGGGATTTTAATCCGAAAGGTAGTGCCAATGTTGATCTGACTGCGAACCTCGATCGTGCCGTTGACTCGTTCCAAGTTTGAGCGCACGACATCCATTCCTACGCCGCGACCTGATAGATTGGTCACGCGCTCTGCGGTCGAAAATCCAGGCAGAAACATCAAGTCAAAGGCTTCTCGATCGCTCAGTGCATTGGCTTGAGTAGACGTTAATATCCCCAATTGCTGCGATCGCTGCTTCAACCGATCGGGATCAATTCCCTTCCCGTCATCCCTAATTTCCAGGTTGACTTTGCCCTGTTCATGAAACGCTCGAATGCTCAACTGTCCTTGAGGAAGCTTACCTTGAGCGCTTCGCACCTCCGGCAGTTCAATCCCATGATCGACACAATTCCGAATCAGATGAGTCAGCGGATCTTTAAGGAATCCCGCTCTGAAGCCGTGTTCATGCCCACTACTAAGGAGGTGGACATTGAAACCCTGACTCTGGAAGGGATTCATGTGTTAGTCGTCGATGATGAGACCGACACCCGCACATTGCTTGCGTTTTTGCTGCAAAGCTATGGTGCAGAAGTCACGCTTGCCGCTTCCGCGATCGACGCACTCGCCTTACTCACAGACATCCAGCCCAATCTGCTCCTGAGTGATTTAGGGATGCCTGATGTCGATGGCTATGGACTCATTCAACAAGTTAGAGCGATGCCTGAATTTGAGCATCTCCCTGCGATCGCGCTCACCGCTTACGCCGCAGAAACGACTCAGCAAAAAGTCTTTGCCGCCGGATTTCAACAGCATATTCCCAAACCCGCTGACCCAGCTAGTTTAGTCGCCGCGATCGCTCGTCAAGTCTCCAACCCCACCAAAGTTCGCCCTATCAGAATTTGAGCCAGAACTGAAGTTACCTAATAGATAGGAGCGATTGGCGATCGCGCCATTTTGCCTAAAGACCGAAATGCTTAAGCTTTAATTTCTAAGCACGATCGCGCTGGCACCATGAGCTTCGACATCCGGAATCAGATCTCCACGACAGTTCCTTTGGAGTTGCGCTCTGCACTAATCGTGGTAGTCTTTTACGTCCATTCTGGGCAAATCGATCAGTTGGGTCAACAAAGGTTGCATCGCGTTCATCGCTTGCGTCGGCTGCTGATGCGTAGGGTTTCAGCGAAGCGCTTTGGTTATGTAATCCAGCCGCGCACTTCTGCATCGGTCAACGTTCGCTCTAGCTTGGCGTACTCGCTCTTAGCGGCTTCTAGGAGATGTTTCATTCCTACGGCTTCTTCGGTGTCTGCTGCGATAAAGGCTGCATTCAGCGCAATGTTACGAATGTTTCCACCTGCCACGTTTAACCTTGCCAGTTTTGCCATATCTAAGGCTTCAACAGGCAAGGTTTCTGGAAAAACACGCCGCCAAATTTCTTCGCGCTGCACAGCATCAGGAAAGGGAAACTTGATCACAAATCGAATGCGTCGCAAAAATGCAGTATCTAAAGTTTCTTTTAAGTTCGTTGTCAAGATTGCCAGTCCTTGATAAGTCTCCATCCGTTGTAGGAGATAGCTCACTTCCATGTTGGCGTAGCGATCGTGGCTATCTTTTACTTCACTCCGCTTGCCAAACAAAGCATCTGCTTCATCAAATAGCAAAATCACCGATCCAGATTCTGCGGCATCAAACACTCGACCCAGATTCTTCTCGGTTTCCCCAATGTATTTGCTAACAACGGCACTGAGATCAATTCGATATAAGTCAAGTTTTAACGTCTGAGCCAGCACTTCGGCCGCCATTGTTTTGCCTGTTCCGCTTGCCCCCGCAAATAGCGCACTGATGCCTAACCCGCGCTTGTTTTTTGTGCCAAATCCCCACTGTTGATAGACCTGAGTGCGTTGTTTGATCTGAGCCGCGATCGCTCTTAACATCTGCTTTTGGGTCTCTGGTAATACTAAGTCCTCCCAGTCTGCACCGGCTTCAATGCGTTGAGCTAAGTCATCCATTTGAGGCCGCGATCGCAGTCGGCACAAATCCCAAAGTTGAGCAGCCTGAGTCGCCTCGGCGCAAACTGCATCAATTGACGGCTGGTTTAAATTAAATTGAGTTACTAATCGTTCAATCTGTCTGGGATCAACGGTTGATTGAGCAAGATTAGATTGCCAGAGAAGGCGCTGTTCGTCTGAAGTAGGCGCATAGACTTCGAGACTAATATAAGGACGTTGCTGACCTTCCAGGCTGTGAGAGGAACTACGATTGCGCCCTGTGATCACTAGAGGCGTTTGCAGATGAGTCATAAAAAGGTCTAGTGCGATCGCTTTTGCCTGATCAATTTCATGATGAGAGTGACCGTCAATCATCAAGACGTTATTACTTAAAATTGCTTCTCGATTCCATAGTAAAGCGAGGGTCGTCACATCACTGAGACTTGTGGGAATAGCCTGGGCCCAGAGACGATAGAGCTTGCGCTGAGTGAGTTGGGCGGCCGTTGCAGCGATCGCGCTTTTTGCCGCAGTCTCAATGCCGTAAAGCTGGACGATCGTGCGATCGTTTTGTTGCCACAGCAATGCCATCTTTTGGGCTAGCTGCTGTTGCGAGGGTACTAAATTAGATGTGACAGTGACGAGATCAATGATTCCTTTGAAGTGCTGTTCTAGAGAGGGTTCGCCAATGAGATAGTGTAAGATTCGCTCATCGATTTGTAGCTGTCTCTGAGTCAGGGTTTGTCCTTCTCCAAGCTCAATCAATCGCCAGTGCCGCAAGGCTCCTTCTGAGGTTAGAGCGCTCCAGTGGTGATGTGGAAAAACACCTAACATCAGCATAAATGTGGGATAGTTCAGCTTTGGATCTCCCTGTGCTTGACCACATAGAAAACTAAATTCTGGACTTAACTCCATGCCCACACAGACGAGAAGAATTGACTGCTCAAATGCAGAGAGATTGAAGCAAGCCGAGAGTTGCTGGAGTGCGGGAGGAATGAGATAATCGAGACTTGTAGGAGGACTGATTGCTGAATGGGAAGACTCCAAATAGTCTACGATCGCTTGTTTGACTTGCGCGATCGCTGCCAATAAATCTCGCCAATTTGCCTCACGCCACTGTGCTTTATTCATACTCATTGAATACCTACTTTAGGACTGACAAACTGCTCCGCTTCAACCACAGGTAAGCTCTCAGCCCCACCCACTTGCACTCTTACGAGATACTCTCCCACCTTCACATCCCGAATGATGAATATAGCCGTTTGCGTTGTTTGTAGTGGTTTTGAGGCAGCAAAAATATAAGAGGCTGTTTTATCAAGAGTGAGTTGATTGAGTAGTAGAAAGATGCGCTGATTTTCGTCGAATAGTAAATCAAGGGTAATAGAAATCTCTGCAACAGCAACCTGATCGCGATCGCGATCACGAATCTCAATGCGAGTGTCTACGATAGTTGGACAGACTACGATCGGGATGATATTTGTTCTAGTAGTTCTTTGGAGGATCGTCCCGTTTGATTCAAGGTCAGATAGTTGACGCACCAGCGGATACACAACCTGTAAACTTTGCACTCCTGCCCGTAACGACTGCCTTTCGTCGCTTGTTAAGTCTGCTAAACGTACTTGAATCTCGCTCTCCGTCACAGCTTGAACAGTTACCATTGCTTCTCCAATTTGCACCCTGGGTTGTCCCCGGCGCGGTACAGAAGTCTGGGGTAAATCAGGCCGCTGCTGCACTCTGATGTGTTCGGCTTGCAGTTGCTCGATCGTGACTTCGGGATTTAGCCGCTTGCCCTGGATTCGGATGTGACTGTCTGACGTAATTTCTTGACCTTGATCCGAAAAGACTCGCTCAACCATTGGCTGATTGGGCGTTGCATAAAACTGCCGACTGCGAATCGGTAAGCCTCGACCACTGGGACGATCGCCTTCAATCAAAACGGCTCCTCCCTGACAAGCAAACGACAAGATATAGGGCGTTTGAAAAAACACCGACCAAATTTTGGATAGCTCATCAGTCGAGAGAAAATTGGGCACGATCGTCACTCGTTCTACCTGGTCTATGAGAGTCGATTCTTGTAGAAAAGCAAAATTGGAGTGATTTGTGGTGTCGCGAATCATGTCTGCGGTCAAAACGGGCTGATCTACCAAAGTCCGAACTGCACTTCCTAACAATCGCTGTGGCTCTAGTTCGACCTCGTTGCCATAAAACGTCAGCAGATAGTATAAATCTAAGCCTGCCTGAGCTTGTTTGATCAAGTCTCCTTTAGGGCGACGATTGCGTAAATCTGCATTGCGCCATACGATGCACCGTTTATATCGGGGACAGCACAATCGATCGTTTCAAAATGTCACGGATAGCGATGTGGTGAAGAAGATTGCAGAGGAAGCTGGCATTCAAATCAAAACACCGCTAGACAACAGTGGCGAACCGCATGATTACCTGTTTCAAGAAAATCAGACCAACATGGCTTTCTTGCGCGATCGAGCCAGCCGTATTGGGTTTGAGCTATTTAACCAGGATGGCAAACTACACTTTCGTAAACCCAAGCCAGGAAACGAACTAGCGCTCAAGTGGCTCAAAAATCTTAGTAGTTTTCGAGTCCGGGTCAGCAGTGCCGAACAGGTCAAAGAAGTCGAAGTGAGAGCCTGGGACTATGGCGAAAAACGAGCGATCGTGTCTACAAAACGCACCGATGAAGTGATCACCCAAACAGACAACGGCAAAGGCAGCGACACCAGCACCAAGTTCAACGGTAAGCCAACTAAACCTAAACGGATTATTGTCGATCGTCCTGTGTTTAATCCCAAAGAAGCAGACGCGATCGCGCAAGCTGTTTGCAATGAGTTGAGCGGTCAGTTTGTCTGCGCCGATGCCAAAGCTGAAGGCAACCCAAAAATTCGCCCTGGTCGAGTGGTGAAGCTCGAAGGCATGGGACAACACAGCGGCAAATACTATGTCACCGAAACGCGGCATCTCTACTATGAGCGAGTCTACACGACTGAATTTAGTGTGCGAGGACTGCGGGGCGGCGATCTGCTAACAACCCTCGCACCCAAACCAACCCTTCAGCCTGGACAAACACATCTAGTTGGCATTGTCACAGACAACAATGATCCCAAGGGCTGGGGGCGCGTCAAAGTCAAGTTTCCAACGCTGACCGAAGACCATACGAGCAATTGGGCGCGAGTCGTGAGTATCGGAGCAGGACATCAGCGCGGGTTCGATTGTCTCCCTGAAATTAATGATGAGGTGTTGGTGGCGTTTGAACATGGTGATATTCACCGTCCTTATGTGATTGGGGGCGTGTGGACTGGCAAAGACAACACACCGATGCCTGTTAAAGAAAGCGTCAAAGATGGCAAAGTGCGCCTACGAACCATCAAAACTCGGACGGGACATACAATTCAATTTGTTGAAGAAGACGGGGAAGGTATTTATATTGAAACAAACGGAGGACACAAAATTCATTTGAATGACAGCGATCGCAGCATTACGATTAGCTCGATCGGAACCCTCAAAATCGAAGCCCCTGGAAACATTGACATTAAAGCAGGGGGAATCATCACCGTCCAGGGTAGTGTGATCAAACTGAATTAATAGAGCCAAACGCTATGAATAAGCCCGCTGCTCGCATCACTGATACAGTTGCCCATCCTCTGCCCCCTGTTCTGACGGGTGGATCTGGTAGTCTCAATGTATTGATCGGCAATCTCCCAGCATGGCGAGGGATGCCCCTATCTGCTGTTGCCGCTTTGAAGTCAGCTAAAACGACCTCCAAAATTGCCATTCAAACGGCTGAAAAAGCGACTGTTGCGGCGGCTGGAACTCCTGGTGCCCCGGCTGCGGTGACTGCTGAACAAACAGCTAAAACGACGGCAGCGACTTCGATGGGTGCGATGATTAGGAGTATGGCTGGTGGTGCAGATATTCATGCCTGTGCAACACTTCTACCTGCTCCACCTCATGGTGAGGGAGTCGTGATTTCTGGCAGTCAAACAGTGTTGATCAATGGCTTACCTGCTAGCCGGATGGGGGATCAAATCCTGGAAGCCGTTGGTTCCCCAAATGTCATCACTAACGGATGTCCAACGATTTTGATTGGAGGATGATGTCTGATAGCAAACTTGCTGGAGAACGATCGCGTGGATTGAGACTAGAACACACTTGAAATACTAACAACAGAGGTTAAGACCAATGGGCACCTTCGAGCCATCTCAATAGAAGTCATGATTTGAACTTCACCGAAACGCAAGTCCTCTGGAATGAAAAGTATGGTCTCGATCGCTCTACAACTTACTTATAGGAGCCGTTTTTTATGTTAACAGCTTTCCGGTTTTTGTTCTCTAGTACGATCGCTACCGTTTTAGTTACTGGAATACAACTCGCAGCAAGTGCCCGTCCTGCAATGTTGTGTGGTCAAGATCCAGGGAGTGCAGTGAATATCCGAGAGGCTGCTTCGCTGTCAGCTCGTGTGATTGGTACGGCAAAAGTGGGCGATCGGGTGAACACGCTCGACGAGGGGATCGGTGGAGAGACTGTGCGGTGGTATCGTGTGCAGGCTGCTGCGGGAGTTGAGGGTTGGGTGTCGGCTGACTATTTGCGAACTGGCACCGATCAAATTGCTGTTTTACAAGGCGACGAGGTGAATGTTCGCTCTGCTGCCTCTACGAGTTCTAAAATATTGCACTATGGACTGAGAGGCGATCGCGTGGTGGTGATGGAATCGATCACGGGTGAGAATGGCTATCTGTGGCATCGAGTTCGCTTTTCGTCTCAGGCTGAGGGATGGGTGCGAGGTGATTTGGTACAAGTGCTAAAAGCGGCTTGCAATTGAACAACGATCTAACCCTAGAAGGATAAAGCTATGAAAACAAGTGGACAACTTCAAAAGAAAGCATCTACGCAGTCTGTACCGATCCCGCTAACCACCAATATGTTCGATCGTCCGTTTCCCAAACGCAGCGCTGCAACTGAGGAGTCTTCTACAGACACACCTGACTTTCAAGCCCGATTGGAGTTTGCTCATACTCACGCCCCCGATCTGAAGAGTCTTGCCGCGAATTCTAGTCGCGATCGCACCCCATCCATCATCCAACCCAAGCTGACAGTGGGTGCGCCGAATGACCCCTATGAGCAGGAAGCCGATCGGATGGCTGACCAGGTGATGAGTATGCCGGATTCTGCGGTGCAGCAGCCGATCCATCGCGAGGCAATACTGGAAGACAAAGAACTCCAAACCAAGCCTGCTTTGCGGCGCTCCACGGATGATGCTTTACAGACAGGCAACTCGGTCGAGAATCAATTGAATAGCAGTAAGGGTGGGGGAAGCACAATGCCGGACGATTTGAAATCATACATGGAATCGCGCTTCAACACAGATTTCTCTCGAGTACGAATTCATACAGACAGTAATTCAGTCGATATGAATGAGGCGCTTGAAGCACAAGCATTCACATACGGAAATGATGTGTTTTTCGGCGAGAGTAAATACGATACTGTATCTACCGAGGGAAAAAAATTGTTGGCACATGAACTGACACACGTCGTGCAGCAAACAGGTAATGAGCAGCCGATTGAAAAAAAACAACGAAATACCGGAAAGGCAACTTATGAAGCTGTAAGTGATCAAACTAATGCTTTATCTCGCTCAGCCGCCAAACCTCTTGTACAACTTACTCCTAAAATATACACTCCTGCAAATAATAGCTATTCACAGCCAGAAATAAATCCTGATCCTGTCGTAGCATATTGCAGGCAAGCTGCTGGCAATACGACTGGTTTAATTTCTGATGAGCCTCTTTGGAATCATTGTCAAGATTTAGAAGGACAAATAATGTCCCAAATGACAGGAAGCTATTTCCAATCAAACTCCACAGGTTATTACTCTAAGGTTTATGACCCAGGATTAATGTACCCGAACTATAAAGTTACAGTCAACATTACTATGTATGAAGATCCTCAGGGTGCCACAACTCCTGGATCTGTAGCTACAGTTGGTAGCAAAGCAATAAGTGGTTCCAGAAATCAAAATTCTGAAAGCCAGCAACAAACTACAACTTTTGGAGGTTCAGGTGAAGCTTCAAAAGAAAATAGTGGGAAACTTGGAGCAAACTTAGGATCTTCAGTCACATCTACCACTGGACATGATTCCGGCATCACAACAGGTTCAGAAACTTCCGGTAGTCAAAACTCGAAGACAGTTCGTGTGAATTCAAAGCTGCTGACAAAAGTAAAGGTAAGTGTCCAACAGTATGACCGGATTGCTGAGTATCATTCGTGGAGTAGCACATCCGGTCTTTTGGCTGTGGGTAATGTTACTTACACTCGTCCAACTCAGGAAGCTGCTCCTCCACCTGAAAAGTAAGTGCGATCGCTCGTCCGTAGCTTAGTGCGATCGCCTACTACAATCAAAAGCTCTTGTTCGTTGCCACTTCTACCAGCATGAGCGATTGTCCCCCTGATGTCCCAGAACTTCCCGATCGCCGATCGTTGAGTGCAGCCTTGCGGTATCTGCAAAGCAGCGAACTTCTAGGGAACATCGGGCGATCGCTTTGAGATATCTGTTCGCAGATTGCAGGAATAATAGTGGACTACAGCGATCGCTTTTGGGGTTTTGGAAAGAGCGATCGCGGTTCCTTGTTGAGAGATGCGATCGCGGTTCCTTGTTGAGAGATGCGATCGTAATCTTTAAGCAGATCAGCTTTCTAGATCCTTGAGCAAATCAGCATAAAATACCTCCATCTGCCCTGCGATCGCACGACTATGAGCAACACGGGTGAAAACCTTGAACCAGAAAACAATCCACAATGGCAAATCACCCTAATTACAGGCGATTTCAGGAAGTTTTCGGAATACGTTCTCATCCCCAACCATAAATCTGGCAAAGATAAAATATTTCTTGACCTTCTAGGCTATCGCCCCAACAACCTCGACGATGCTCAAACACTCCTGGAAACTTACATCACTCAAGCTCAGTTCAAATTTGCAGCCCAAGACTACACTATCGGTGAACAAGATCGTCATGGACAACGGTTCACGATTATCGTAGAGGTTAGAAGTAAAAAACTTCGCACAGGCTGGATTTTGGATAATCAAGGTACATTGAAGTTAGCGACTCCGTTCTCTGGATTTGCTAATGGAGGTAATCTATCATGACTCTAGAACCCTATTCGCTCGTAGAACTTCTCACCGACCGTTACCAAGATCGCGGAGTGACCATAGGCGCGATCGGCACCATCCTGGAAGTCTACGCAGATGAAGCCTACGAAGTTGAGTTCTCCCAAAGCAACGGAACCACGATCGCTTGGTTTGCGGTTTCACAAAATGAGGTTAAACCCGTAGCGAGTCGCTCCTACCAGCATGAGCGATCGTCCCCCTGATGTCCCAGAACTGCTCGATCGCCGATCGTTGAGTGCGACCCTCGCGGTATCTGCGAAGCAGCACGTTTTGAGGGGAAAGATAGGAGCGATCGCGCTGCTATATTAAACCTTGTTCTCGGTATACTCGGAGATGGTGCGATCGCGATAGACAAGATGACAGAACCAGGCAACAGTAGCGAAAAGAGCCAAAGAATTGAAGGTAAAACCGCTCACAGTGAACAGCGCGCTGCTCCGCAGATACCGCAAGGGTCGCAAGAAGCAAAAGAAGGTGATATTACTCGGCAGGTGGGCGACGTTAACCGAGTGGTTCGAGAAGGTCGGCTGCTCCAAGATGCTGAAACTGGATATTATGTATATGTAAAGGGCGATCGAGTCGTCATCGTTGACCCTGCAACCAATCAACAAGTTACTCAGTTCAAAAACTCAAGAGCGAACACCCAAAAGCGCATTGCCTCTGACCGATGGAAACCTATCTCTTAAGAAGTCATGTTCAAAGCGATCGATATTTGGAAAAGAATAGATGATACAGCAGCCATCCGCTATCGCTGTTTTCAACGCCTAACGGATCAGCAATTTTGTGTACAAAGTGCCGATTATTACTATCTCTCCTTAAACGAAAAACAGATCAGAACACTAGACCAACAATTTTTAGAACTCTTCATCGAAGAATCTCCTGATCAACGATCTGCTTTCTACTCCACGATAGAAGAAGCGATCGCTCAGTATGACCAAGACTTTGCTGACGATGCCATGTCTTCACCTGAAAAATCACAGGCTGCATGATCCCATAGAGGCTTTCTTTGTGCTGCGATCGCTGATCATTTAAGTGCGATTCATTCGCCCGTAGCCTGAACTGACGCAACAAAACTAAGCGTTATCACTCATTCCCATCTCACTAGCAAGTTCGATCGTGCTATCCGTGCCTGCAACCTCTGTGGAGCAGCACCCGGTAGGAAAAAGGAAGAGCGACCCTTGCGGTATCTGCAAAGCAGCGCGCCTCCTACAATCAAAAGCCCTTGTTTGTTGCCACTTCTACCAGCATGAGATATCTGCTCGCAGATCGCAGAAATCATAGTGGGTTACAGCGACCCTTGCGGTATCTGCGAAGCAGCGCGCTTTTGGGGTTTTGGAAAGAGCGATCTGCGAGCAGATATCTCAAGGAGATCGCGGTTCCTTGTTGAGAGATGCGATCGCGCTTCTTGTTGAGAGATGCGATTGCGGTTCAAAGGTGCGATCTCCTTGAGATATCTGCTTGCAGATCGGCTAGGATTGCTGGATGCGATCGTTCCTTGAGAGCATGGGGAGCGATCGCGTTGGGATTAATCGTTTTTGGGAAACGTAGAGCGATCGCTGATAAAGCAATGTTTGAGGGCGACCCTTGCGGTATCTGCAAAGCAGCTATTGGAAGGAAGGGCGATCGCAGCTAACCTAACAGGCGTTTAAGTTGCTTATAAACCTCGTCGTCATTACGCTTTCCAACCAAAATCACTTCAACTAAATCCGCATCTGCATCAAAGCGACAAACAATCCGATATTCTCCAGAATCTACGCGACAGTATCCCGCATAACCAACCAACTCCTTGTAGTCTGCTGGTAAAGGATCAACATTTAACGACATCACTTTTTTGGCAATCTGAGCAGCAATTTTAGGTTGTAGTCCTTTGAGAAAATCAAGAACTGTTTCAAGACCATCAAGCTTTGCCATTCGCTCAACCTTCAATGTCCGACGCAGCCAGACGCTGAAGTTCTGTTGTAAAAGTTTCCGCGCCAACCATTCGCGAGTTTAAGAGAGCAGCTTGAGCTTGCTGACCGATCGCCAAATCCTCTAACTGAGCTAATCGGTTAATTAACTGCTCGTAGTTTTCGACCGACATAATTACATAACTCAGTTGCGACTCTACCGACAATAAAACAGGCTCAACAGCAGCCTGCCTCAAAACTTCACTACGAGAATTTTGAATTTCACCAACAGAGAAGTGTTGCATCCTACACCATTCCCGAAAGCTACTAATCTCATCGTAATCTAAAACGCCCGTCGTTCAAGCTGAGGAGCGATTCTGCTTTGCAGACCTAGTGACCAATCACGATTAAAGGGATGAAGGACGAGCGATCGCTTTTGGGGTTTTGGAAAGAGCGTCGCGGTTCCTTGCTGAGAAATGCGATCGCTTCTAAACAACAGGGCAATCGCGGAAACAGTAGTACATTACAGCGATCGCTGATGAACCAATGCCTAAGTGAGTGCGATCTTCAATATATAGTTCAATCGCTTCTGTAATATTCTCGATAGCCTCTTCAAAAGAATCTCCTTGAGAATGACAGCCTTTTAAGACAGGACAAAAGGCGTGATACCCTCCATCTGATTCTTTTTCCAAAAGAACTGTATAGCTGTAAATTTGTTTATTGTTATTGTCCATATGTTTCTAGTTTGTTTATGGTCTGCCTAACGTTGCCTCAGCATCATCCCATCATAAGGGCTTTTATGTTAGAAGTGCGACCCTTGCGGTATCTGCGAAGCAGCGCACCTGTTACAATTAAGGGCTTCTGTTCGTTGCCACTTCTACGAGCATGAGCGATCTGCGAGCAGATATCTCAAAGAGATCGTCCTCCTGATGTCCCCGAACTTCCCGATCGCCGATCTTTGAGTGCGACCCTTGCGGTATCTGCGAAACAACGTGCGGTTGAAGCGGGCGATCGCCGCGCAGGTTGGTTTAACGAAGTGCGATCCCGGTGGGCAAAGAGAAGATTGCCTTCTTTACTGACACGCTTCATCACGCTATACTTGTACAAGTAAGCAGACAGGTTCAGAAATGAGAATAGTCACCTTTAGCGAAGCCAGAAATAAACTAAAGGTCATATTAGATCAAGTCGTGAATGACGCAGACTACACCGTCATTACTCGGCGAGATGCCGACGATGCCGTAGTGATGTCGCTTGAGTATTTTAATAGCTTGCTTGAAACTGTTTATTTATTGAAGTCTCCAGCAAATGTCGCTCACTTAGAACGCTCCATTGCCCAGTATAAGCAAGGTCAAGTCATCGAACAAAACTTATTAGATGACTAATCGAAAATTAGCTTGGACTAATGAGGCTTGGAAAGACTACATCTATTGGCAAGGTCAAGATAAAAAGATCCTAAAAAGAATTAATAAACTGATTCAAGAAGCGAAAGTCCTTCCTTTCGAGGGAATTGGCAAGCCTGAACCTTTGAAAGAAAACTTAGCTGGATTTTGGTCACGTCGTATTGATGATACCCATCGTCTTGTCTATGCTGTAGATGATGATTACTTAACCATTATCTCTTGTCGTTATCATTATTAGCCATAGTACGATCGCTACCCTTATCGAGAGAAATGATCGCGCTATTAGGTAAAATCTTGTTCCCGCTATCATCAGGGGCAGTGCGATCTGCTTTGCAGATATCTCAAAGAGATCGTTCCCCTGATGTCCCAGAACTGCCCGATCGCCGATCGCTGAGTGCAACCCTTGCCGTATCTGCGAAGCAGCGCGGTTTTGAGAAAGAGTGAGATCGATGATAAGTTCAGAACCACGATCATTGCTTTAATGCTCGGTTTAGACGAAAATTAGTAAGCGACAGAATGAACTGATTGATCTCAACAAGGCTGTAACCCGATCAGGAATGCATTATGCAAGAAGAATTCGACGATCGCTTTTCTAATCTCATCGGTTCTGGATTTGCACTTCCGTTACGATCTAGTGTTCAAGGTGGCATTCAGTTGAGTGCAGATGAACCTAATATTGAAGAATCGATCGTGATTATTCTGCGAACTAGCCTGGGGGAGCGAGTCTATCGTCCTAACTTTGGCTCTCGCTTGTCTGAATTGGTGTTTGAACCGTTGAACATTCAAACATTATTGTTGATTCGGCTGTATGTTGAAGAAGCGATCGAAACGTGGGAACCTCGGATTAACTTGATTGAAGTTCGTGCTGATCCCGATCCGGTGAGAGGCAAGGTTGACATTGAGATTATTTACGAACCCAAAGACAGTCCCGACTCCCGCAGTATGGTCTTCCCGTTCTATTTGCTATCTGCCCAGTAGCGATTTTTGATATGGAATTTGATTTTCTGCCCAAGTTGCCCAACTCTAATCTTGACGATCGAGCCTATCGCGATCTGGTAGAAGAGTGTATTCTTCGCATTCCCCGCTATTGCCCAGAATGGACAAACCACAATCCTAGCGACCCCGGTATTACGCTGATTGAGCTATTTGCCTGGTTGACGGATCAAATGCAACTGCGGTTTAATCAGGTGCCCCGTCGCAACTATGTCGCCTTTTTAGAACTGTTGGGAATTCACCTCAAGTCGCCAACGCCTGCCCAGACTGACCTGACGTTTTATCTGAGCAGCGCTCAAGACTCTACAGTGGTCATTCCTCGTGATACCGAAGTAGCGACGGAGCGAACGGCAACCGATGAAGCGATCGTGTTTAGTACGAATCAAGATCTGATCGTGGGCAATCCTCGCATCAAACATTTTCTGACTCGTGACACGGATCAAGCAGACTTTGAGAATCGCTTTCACAATTCGATTAATGAACGCAGTCGCGATTGGCAGAACATGGGCGAAACTTCGCTGTTTACAGAGTCACTGCCGGGTAATAGCTTCTATTTGGCTTTGGATACGTCGCCAACAGAGGAGGCGCAGTCGATTCAAGGCAATGTGATCGAGTTGATTGTTCGCGGCGAGTCAGCGACCGGAACGGGGATCGATCCCAATGAGCCACCGCGAGTCTGGCAAGCCTGGAATGGACATCAGTGGCAATCGGTGTTGAGACAGGAAGTAGACGATCGCACCAAGGGCTTTAATTTTGGTAGTGACGCGACGGCTCAAGGTCGGTTGCGAGAAGCCAGCGTAATTTTGCATCTGCCTCAAGACTTTCCAGAAGCCGAGTTTGGCGATTGTCAGGGACACTGGATTCGCTGTGTGTATGAGACAAAGCGGGAGTATCAGCGCACCTACAGCGTTTCACCTCGGATTGTTGGATTGCGAATTCAAGCGATCGGCGGAACTATCCCCGCGAGGCAGTGCATTCGCGTTCGAGAAGAACTGTTGGGAACTAGCACAGGCAAACCTGGACAAGCCTTTCCCCTACAAATGCAGCCTGTTTTAGACCGACAAGCAGCAGAGGAATACATCGAAGTCAAACTCTCTGACGGAATGGTTGAAGCGTGGCAGGAAGTTCCTGATTTTAGTCGATCGAGTTCCGATGACCCTCACTATACGATCGATGCTCGAACCGGGACAGTGCAGTTTGGGCCGTTGATTCGCGGCCCGATGCGACTGAGACAACAAACCTACGATCGCGCTCAGATTCAAGCGTCTGTGCAACGGGCAGCGGCTCAGTTTCAAGACCGCAACAGTCGAGAACGGGTACTGTCTCCGTTGAGTGATCCGATCGGGGGAACTACTGCATTTACCGAGCGGCAGTATGGTCGAGTTCCGCCACCGGGTGCAGAAGTTTACATGAAATCTTATCAGTTTGGCGGGGGTCGGCAGGGCAATGTGCAGGCTGAGAAGTTGACCATTTTGCGATCGTCGCTGCCCTACATTACTCGCGTGACGAGCTATGAGCCAGCGCAAGGCGGAGCCGATGCCGAATCATTGGAAGAAGCGGTGATGCGGGTGCCTCAACAGCTACGGACTCGTGAATGTGCCGTCACGCCTGAAGATTTTGAAACTGTCTCGAAAGCACTTCCAGGGCAGAAAGTCGCCCGTTCTCACTGTCTGCGAGAATCCCAATATAGTACGCCGGGAGTCGTGCGATTGCTGATTGTGCCGCAGGTCGAAACCGATCGCATTGATTGGACACAGGGCATGAATCCCGATCGCGTTTTCAGTCTCAGCACAGAATTGCGGCAGGAAATGGATTTGTATTTGCGTGATCGTCGTCCTTTGGGTATCAAAGTTGAGCTACAAGAGCCAGAATATGTGGGTGTTAGCGTTTGTCTGAGTGTGTTGCTGGAGTCGAGAAGCGATCGAGAATCTATTCGCAGACATATCCTGGTCGCGTTGTATCAGTTTCTCAATCCGATTGTCGGCGGTGTTGAGGGTCAAGGTTGGAGTCTGGGTCGTCCGGTGTATACCTCTGATATCATTTCTCTGTGTCAAAAGATTCCAGGAATTCGACATTTGGGCGCGATCGAGCTATTTGAAGTTCGTAAGCAGGAAGACGGCTGGAACCTGTTGGCAGCTACAGATTCGATGATTGCTCCGAGTCCGCTGGGCTATCTTTGTTCCTGGGCAGGGGACACGATCTCTTCGAGTTACCTGCAAGGGGTCACCTTTGCGCCTCACGGTAAATCTGATCCTGGTCATGAAATCAACTTTGTGGAGCCATAAGCCTGAATGACTCAAGCGATTTCAAAGACGATATTGCAAGTACAAATGACTTCGATGGCTCCGCTCGAAAAGGTGGAAGCTGTGGCTATTTTGGGACAGGAGACGACACAGATTGCGACCAATAGTTTACTCCTTCATCCCGGTGAACCAGGCGAGATCGTTGTGCGGGTCGAGAATCCGGGCGATCGCGTGTTGCAGTGGCGGCTGAATCTGGGGGGAGAAGTGCCGAGTGAGTGGCATTCTGAGGAACAACCCTTAAGAGAACTTGCGCCTCAGGCCAAAGAAGATGTTTCGCTAGTGTTTACGGCACCTCTCGATTTTTTTGAACATCAGACTGCTTTAGAACAAGGAACACAACTACAGCTAACTTATCAATGCGAAATTGAAGTGTCTGAGGTGAGAGAAGCAGGCGCGCGATCGATTAGCTATCGAGTCTTTACTCTGTATGTTCGTCCTCGTGTTTCTTATCTCGATTTTTTGCCTGCGTTCTATGCGGAGACTGATTTCTTTGAGCGGTTTCTAGCCATCATTGAGCAGACGTTTGATCCCTATGTGCAAACGATCGATACTTTGTGGGCTTATCTCGATCCGCTGACGGCTCCCGAATCGATGCTGCCGTTTTTGGCTCATTGGGTCGCCTGGAAGTTAGAGCCTGACTGGGATATCGAACAGCAACGACGGTTAATTCGGGACGCGATCGAACTCTACCGATGGCATGGGACTCGTCGCGGTCTACAGCGCTATTTGAGTCTCTATACAAACTTGCCCTGCAAAGATGAGTATGTTGCGATCGAGGAAGCCTTCACAGGTGGCTTTACGTTTGGCAGTTGTCAGCTTGGGCAGAATGCAATGATGGGCGGCGGTCGTCCGTTTCATTTTATGGTTCGTCTGCGTCCTGAGCATCCAGACCAAATCATTGATGAATCACTGGTGAGAATGGTAATTGAGCGCGAAAAACCACCCTTCTGCACCTACGATTTGAGTATTGAGCATCCGTAGCTAATTAGGTCGTGGTGGAACTTCGATCGGCGCTAGTTCACCCGTCTGCTCATCAGGCTGTCCATCGGGCATTGATGGTGGGGCTGACTTGCCTGAATTGTTGGAATTTGCATTGCCTGAAGGCGGAGGAGGCGGAGGAAGTAGGATTGGGGTAGGTGTGTCTTGAGGCGCGATCGTCTGCACAGTGACGGATTGCGTTTTTTGTTCCCCAAATTTGTTGCTCACTTTGAGTGTGATTGTTTCAGAACCGGGTGCAGCGATCGGAAAAGGAATGCTTCCGACGAGACCCACAACTCCGGGTGAAGGCATTAATTCTACTTTGATATCTTCGCCGCCCGATACTTCCCAGGCAATGCTAATGTCAAACGCATCATCTGTCCTGCTCAAAAGATAGGTATGTTTCGACTTTTCGGCTGCTGTTTCACCATTAACCGTGAACTTCCTAATTTCTAAGGGTCTCGGCTGGATTTTAATAGGTTCAGTATTGCGAATGAGTTCTGTTTTGCCTTGTTCTTGTTTGACGATCGCCGTCAGCTTAAACACATAATCTCCTGGTTTTCTAATAGTGGTTGGCAGGTTTTGACAATCTAACTCCGACTCAGTGCTGAGTGGACAAAGATTGCTTAGTTCCGCATTGGAATAAGTTTTTGGCTCTCCCTGGATTGATCCGTCGGGTGAAAGGGCGACGAGTCTGACTTCTTCGATGCGGCTCCAATTAGAAATCTTCCAGTTGAGCCGAATTAGACCAGGAGCATTAGCAGGTTGAGTGCGTGAGGTGGGTGAACGGGTAGGAGTGGGAGGAAGGAAGGAAGGGAGTGGTGTTGTAGGTGAAGTTATGGGTGTTGTAGGTGAAGGTAAAGGTGAGGGTGAAGGTGAAGGTGAAGGTGTGAGTACTGTGGGAACACTCAATTCCTGGTAGATCGATCGTGTTGGTTCAAAGCTGAGGATTTGAGGTTCGTCGTCGGGTTTGACGGTAACCGTCTCGGTGGTTTGGGTGGCGATCGGATCTTTTTCAGGAATTTTAGGATCTTTGGGAAGCCGAAAAACCTGCATTTGAAAAGTGTAGTCACCTGCTTTTTTAGTTTCTGTAATGATGCCTTTGCAGTTCAATCTGCTGGATGATTGCGTTCGATCGGCAATTGTTGGATAGTGCAGGCCCAGGAAATTTAAGGGTCTGGTAGATTTTGATTCATCAACTTCGCAAAAGTTCTTCTCTTTATTCGTCCCGTCGTCGTTCCTGAGATTTAAGGGCCTATCCGAAAACCATAAAATCTGTGAGATGATGAAGGCAAGCGAGTT
>NZ_JBJPHS010000109.1:0-18740 GCF_052939495.1 Phormidesmis sp. 146-12
TGAATTTACTGTCCTCTCTTGCATTCCAGCTTCCTAGTTTTGTCAGTCAAGCAGCCCGAAACACTGTGTGAAACTCATTACAAACCTGTACCTGTCCGAATCCTTCGGAGGTACGATCGCCAATTCCTCTCCACTCTAGTTCTTGCAGCACTCCATACCATTGCTCTGGCTGTTCAGTGCTGAATAAGAACACTGAGCCTCGATTCGTTGTAAGCTCCATATCTTTCATCAAGCCCCAAGCAGAATTCCAGCCTGCTCGATAGTCGTAGCTGCTGTAAGAAGTTTCTAGATGAAGCGTAGAGTCTTGAATGCCTGCAAAATCTCGTAGCATTTGAGCAGATAGCACGATCGTATGTTGCCAGTTATCCGTCAAAATTGCATCAGACTGGAGATCTAATGTGAAAAAGGTTCGCTGAGGCAAAGATTGATCAGGTGACTGTCTAAAAATAGACCAAAGGTTCCAACGGTCTTTAAGTTTTGAATTGAACGTAGCAATCTTTTCCTCAACAGATTCAACGGTCTGACTATTGTTGATTGCTAGATGGACTTTGCCCAGTCCTCTTGATGCAGAGCCTCCCATTCGGAAACTGTCAGAATGTTTCTGAAGATAGTTTCTCAATGCTGCTGCTAATTGATCATCATCAATCCAGATCTGACTGCGATAGCTGACGTATTCCCACTCTGGAAAGCGATCGTGCGTATTTCTCAAAAACGATTCATTCAAAACTTCGATGCTGTAAAGAATGTCATCCTGTGCAGTTGCTCTACGGCGATTGATCCCAACTTTCGTCAAAAAGCGACTTGAAACACTATGTGTCCGATAAGGATACTGCCCATGAATTGCTTTGCTATAAAACCCGGCAAAAGGCTCAATGCGACTCGTATCTTTGGGACAGCTTGGATCATAGATATGCCCGCATTGTTCAGCACAAAAACGATCGATTAACGTATCAAAAACGCCACCTTTCTCTTTGTTCTCCATTTTGAATCCAGGTTCAGCTTTAGAACTGACCGCCGTAGCAGGTAAAACATAAACAGCTTCAGGAACACAGCGAGATTCAGACTCACTGATTTTGGCGATCGCTGGATAAGCATTCTGAAAAATCGCAGGCTGTCCCCCTAAAAACAAGGCTTGAAACTGCCCACCATTGCTTGAAAGATCTTTATGTTGCGGTTTTGCTGTCTTGAGAATCTGAGCCGCGATCGCACCTCGGATTATCGTGCCTGGGATGTAGCTTTCCGTTTCGCTGATCGAGCCACCTGGTTTCTGTCGTCCGATTGCTAATGGAGCTTGAGCCTTGATTTCTAGTTCAATACAATTCATTCCGACTCCTTGGGCGCAAGCAGTTGTAACCAAATTTCATCGTCTGGACTCACTTGAGGAAATTCTGTCCAGGTGAGCCAACCGAGTCCAGCAGATTTGCTGCCCCCTAATGCGTGAAGATGCTGGAGTGCTGCCGAAATGAGTGCGATCGCAGAGTCTGGACAATCCGCGAGGAGATGAATGGCTCCTTTGAAAGGAAGTTGAGCATTCGCAGGCGAAGTTTCTAGGAAAAAGAGCTTCTGATCTTCAGCAGTACTTCTTGATCGATTGATTGAAACACCCGGACGAATGACTTCTCCTAATTCTTCGCGGCTATACTGACAGACCAGATCATCGATCGCAATTCTTGCAGGTAAAATCGGATCACCAAATATCTGTGAAACAAGGCAGTGATAGCCTGGATAGTTAGCAACTGTATAATGCGATCGAAATTCTGCTTCAACATCATCAGGACAAAGCTGATTCGCACCTGGAGCTTCGGCAATCCACCATCCTAAGCTTCGAGCTAACTTTTCACATTCGTGCCGCAGTCTGCCTTTGAGTTGAGAACCTGGGATGATCAGTTGTCCTTGAGCATTCCGAACAATGGGCTTGTCAGCGAGGGAACCTGTTGAGCCGCCTGCACCAACACAAAGCGCTGAATCTACGATCGCACAGAGGTCGATCGTCTGAAGAATGGGGGGTGCAAGCTCATCGAGAACAATCATAAAAATTGCCTATTTGGAACGAGATTGAGGGAGGTTAGCTTTTCGTTGAATCTTAGATTTTGGAGGATCGGGAACGAAGGGAAACAGGTCTACTAATTCGTACCAAATCGTTTCATAGGTGGTAGAGTCGGAGTCTAAAATCGACATCCAAGGGGCGAGGTTACCTGAATTGAGTTTGGCACTACACCAGGGTTGCTCAAAGTCTTTTTCTAAGTCTTGACCTTTCTCACCCAAGCGAGTGCGGAAGTATCGGTAGTTGAGGATTGCAGTTTGTTTGCCTTGTTCGAGTAAGCTTCGGATTTGATAGAGTTGTGACTTCGGAAAATCAGCTTTTTTGAACGCTGCAAGCGTTTCTAGTAATCCACCGATTTCATGCAAGGTGTAGGGTGCGCCATAGAGCTTGAGATGAGCTTGTCCATCTCGTTCACGAGTTAGCCCTTGAGCGCGAAACTCTTTGATGTCGGAAGAAATCATCGTGACTGATTTCATCACTAGAAAATCGATCGTGCCTCCGAGATAGCCTTTTCCTTTCAGCTTTTTCGCTTTTTGTTTTGCCGACTTTAGTAGCTGCTCAACCAAATCAGACGCATAGTAAATCGGAGTGTCTTCGGCTGTAATGAGGACACCTACAGACATACTGAGCTTGCATTGCTCTCTCGCATTGGGGCGCTTGGTTTCATCAGTGGGCTGATAGCGGTGAACGGATTCTTGATTATAGGATTCATCGCTTTTGTAGATTTGTTTATCTTTCAGTAGCTTCTCAAATTCTTGACTGAGTGTATTCGCGATCGCTAAAGCACGATCAGCAGGAACAATCAAAAACACATCATCGCCGCCAATTGTGACAATTTCAAAGGGATGAATCCAGCCTGGTTTTTTACGATCGGAAGATCCATCAGGCTCATAGTAGAAAGGTTTAAGATGTTTCGCGATCGCACGGTAAACAGCCTGTTCTGTGACAGCAGAAATATCCTTGCTAAATGCGCGATAGTCTTGCGGGGTTTTGATTTCTTTTTGAATATAGCCCCCCATGTTATTACCATCTGCATAGATGTAGGCGACGAAACCATCTGGTTTACTAGCGGCTCCAATTTCTCGCAGCGATCGCGCTTCATCAACGTCATGAATTGGGGCTTGAAAATAGTCCTGATAGGGTAGCTTTTTACCCTCCTTTAGAAATTTAGCAACCCAACTTTCTACGTTACCTGGCTCCCAGTTCCCAACAATATCTGACCACCAATCTTGACGTTTGCCCCGTTTCGCAATCTGACCCATGATGTACTTTCGCCCGGAGGGTTCGGAGAATTTCATCCGACGCAAAGCAGGCACACGAGCGATCGCTGAACGTCGATCGCCTTCATCGCGTTGAGCATAGGGATGAGTTTCGTAGAGCGGAGGATAGGCGCGAGTTGGGCGATTTGAAGTAATATTCCCGCTTCGTCGTTGATTGAATTGACTGGCAAGATGGGCGACTAATTCATTGAAAGATTTACGATCGCAAAATGGCTGTTCAGGATCTTCAGCGTTCGGCTGACCAAAGTAAGCTTGAAATAGTTCGTGTTTCGGATTTGCGAGATAGTCTTGGAGCCAGGGTTGTTGAATTTTGCCAAACCGAAATTCTAGTAGCTTGAATGTCTCACCGACAGCACAGGAGTTTGCAATCAAGGTTTCGCGGGTGTAGCATTGCTCGATCGCATTAGCAAGTTGAGCGACATAAAATGCTGGACAGAGTGCAAGAATGTTTCCGCCTGTGGAATAGATGATGAGTTCTGGGATCAGTGCTTTACTAAGTTCGGGATATTCTTTTTCAAACCAACCTCGAACCGTTGACTCGATCGAGGAATCGAAGAAGCTGCGTAAGTCGATGAGGTTAATGCGATCGAGTAATGCTGATGCGCCTCGAATATCTTGTAGATTACTGGTTTCAAAGACGTATTGTTTAATTTTGGTTGCACCGCCGAAGACGAGTCCGATTTTTGTAGGTTCGTTCCAGAGGTCGGCGTATTCGGTTTGAAGTTGCTCGATCGTGTCTGGAATTTGTGCTGATTTTTCGAGCTTTTGTAATTTTTGAGCTTGATCTAAGTAGTGAGAGAGTTCGGAATCGATCGCTTGTCCTTGCTTTAGATCGTGACGAAATTTTCTGAGTAGAGAGGGATCGTGTTGGGGAGTTTCTTTGTTACCCCAGGCGAGACACCAAGCGATCGCGATAGTAATGTCCTGATGAGACTGAATCATGACAGATTGAGAAAGTTAGGGGGCGAGACGAGCGGACGATTGACAAGTTCTATGATGCAGGACGGTGGAAAAAGGATTTTCCACTCTAATTTTTCTTTCAGCAGGAGATTCCTATCGATATTACGCTCGAATTTTGAGACAACCCGTATTTTTTCGGAAATTTAAACGATTGTGTAATCTTTCTAACTTTCTAAAAGATTTCTTAAATGTAGCTCGTGCGATTGAAAGCGAGGTTGACCTTTTTCTAAGAGTCGATTACCTTGTTCGGTATCGATGATTTCCACGCGATCCGCCAGAACCTTGAAAGCCGCATAACTTCGTTGGATTGCGTCGATGCCTTGTTCCATAAGGTTTCTAGCGCTTGACGATCTAGCTTATTGACACTAAATCAGTGCTTATTGACTAGTACAAAGCTATTACGTCGATTTGGGTCTTGAAAGCTTCTCAGGGCAAGGCTCCCTAGATGAAGTGTTTCATCACTCATTCCCCGCAAGGGGATGGAAACACATGATGAAATTCCTTTTTTTGGACAGAATTTGAAGGTTTCATCACTCATTCTCCGCAAGGGGATGGAAACCAATGCACTGTTAAAATCGTAATTCATGATCGATTCCTGTTTCATCACTCATTCCCCGCAAGGGGATGGAAACTTTTCCACATCCGTTAGTTGTTACACGGAATGCACCAAAAATTTGTCGATCGATCGAATAAGCACGATCGCGCTAAACCGACTTCTTCATAAATGTTTCTTTTTTGTGTACCAAGCCCTCCCTCAGACATTGGCTTACATGAGCGCTTCGCCAAATCTCGAAAAAACGCTCTACGGAATGGTCATGAATGGAAGCAGCTATCTATTCGTGAAAGTACTCGAAAAACAGTACGGAATTTCTGACCTATTTTCAACACGATCGCAGTATCGCAACGGTCTATACGAAGTACTCCGAATCTTAACGCATCTAGGACAACTCACTATAAGCCAGTAGCTTGGTGATAGTCTAGCGAGAGTAATGGAATCGCGCTTGAAGAAACTTCACTCGATCGCGATAAACCTCATAAACCAGTCGATGCTCATCTGTGATCCTGCGCGACCAAGTATTTGAGTTTAGATATTTCAGCGGCTCCGGCTTTCCAATTCCATCAAAAGGATCACGCATCACCGCTTCAACAAAATCCATCACTTTCAACGCAATCTTACGATCGCACTCAATCCAAAACCGCAAATCCTCACGAAAATCAGGCTCAAAAACTGCACTCCGCTCCAGCTTTTCTGAAGACTCCTCAGCCGTCGATTCCGAAGACTCATTCAACTTCTTAGGGCGTTTCTTCGACAAGTCCAAACTCCCGTTTGAAATCTTCAACCGATTGTGCAGCCGTTTCTTGCACCTTAGAGCGCTCCAATGCCGCAATCAAACGATCGGCATTTGCAGAAGAACTCAGTAAATGAAATGTTTCGAGCAAACTGGAAAAATCCTCATCCGTCGTCGCCTCATTTAAGCCCCGTTCGATCGCGGCTTTTGCGGCCGGATTTTGAATGGCTTGAAGCTCGATCGCAAGTAGCTGCCTAATATAGGGTTTGGGATCAACTTCGATCGGAACAGATAAAATCGCTTGACCCAACTTGATGGTTTGATAACTCTCAAAATTATGGCTTTCGATCAGATTTGAAATCATTCTGATTCTTCTGAGCAAACTACACTGCTATGCAACAGTATAACCAAGATGACCTAGGCACGATCGCAAACCCCTCTCATTCCTTCATTGCTTTGCGAGCCAACTGCGAATACTTTTTCACGCTCTCATACCCAATCCCCAGATCCTCCGCAATCCCCTTCAAACTCTCCCCAAACTCCTGCCGCGCCACGATCGTCGCCCACAAATCCGCCGCCTTCTCCGCTCGCTCTCCCCCCTGTCGCTTCCTCAACCCAAAAAAGAACGCCTTCAACTCCGCCCGTCGCGCCTCAATCAACACCCGCTGCTGCACCTTCACAGAATCCTTCGACTCCGCTACTTCTTCCACAACCTCTACAACATCCACCTCCAACCATCCCGCTCTAGTCTGCCCCAACCCAAACGTCACCTTATGCCCCGTCCCAAAATACGGCGCACAAAACACCAGCGATCGCACCATTTGCACATAGTCCGGATCACCCTTCGCCTTCGGACTCAGCCCAAACTGTACCTTTCCTACAAATCCCGTCACAGAACCTTGTTTACCTGCTTGAACTTTGAGCGATCGCACCTCATGCCGCAAAATCACCACACACTCATTCACCCACTTGAGAAAATCCTCTTGCTCAACTGTGATCGATGCAAAATCATTCCAACGCCGCAAGTAACTATGAAACACATTCTCCGGCATCGGCAAAGGCAAATGATTCTGCCGCTTCCGAAAACTCGTCGCACTCAAAAACGTCAGATTCAAATCATCCTGCCGCCCTTCCCCAGCCTGCTCCCAAACCGCCTCATAGGTCATCGCAGGCAAACCAATCTCCCACCGCACAATCCGAAACACTTCCCCCCGCAGCTTAATCTCCGTCGGTGGCTTCACCAACCACTGCTGCATCCACTCACAAACCTCATGATTCAGCCCCGTCACCGTCCAAGCATAAAGCTGCTCTGCCTCAAACTGAATCGATCGACCCACCCGACTCCCTTCCAATCCCGAAATCGTAAACGCTTTCTCCGACTGCCCATCATGCAAATAAGCCGAAAGATCCGGATTCATCGATCGCACCTGATCCAAAAACCAAGCATGAAGCTGAGTTGAAAAGTTAGAAGTCGCTTGAAAACTCCGATTCGGCTGCAAGAAGAGCGTAAGTCCAATCAATTCAGCAGTGTCATCCCAACTTAAAATCGGTTTAGCAGCACGACGTGGCATATCTCAAATCAGTAACTTGGACTCATCTTACCCCGCAAGTTTGCTCGAAGCATTTGATCGCCCATTCGCCTGAAATCCCAGCATGACGCGAATCGGATTCAGCGATCCAACGACTTTCCCTTGAGCATCCACCTTCGCAGGCGTGTACTGAATCGATCGCTGCGTGCCCACACACGCCAACACCACTCCCACCGAAGCATGAGCCGTCATCCCGGTATAATCTGCAATCACCTCTGCCTCTGTCCAACCCTTGGGCAATCGAGTCCGATAAATCTCATCCACTCGCGCCCAAAACTCCAATGGATTGTAGATATCATTCACGACCAAAGGTGCATCCACGCAAATTTGAGGAAACTCCTGACAAAGCTCCCGCGCCATATCCAACCGTTCCCTTGAACAAATCAACCAGCACCGTTGCAGCACTCTATCAACAACTTCTCAAGCACTCAAACCGAGTCTTCCTGCAACGGGTTTGTCCGGATGGCGAAGGAATGTGGTCAAGCGAAGCTGATCCAGCGATCGTGCAGTCAATTCGCAGCAAAGGTCAGTTCTCTGAAGAGTTTGTTCTTGAAACGCTTCGAGCCATTGATCACCTGGGACAGAATCCACATTTTTCGATTGTTCTGCTCGATCTCGGTGGTAAGCGTACAGCAGAAAATGCAGAAATTTTGCAGCACTCTGACTTTTTGATCCTACTGTCGTCGAACCTGCAAGAAATAAGCCATTGGCAGCAGTTTGCTCACTGTGAAAATTGTGAAACGATCGCGCTTCTAGAAAGTCGTCTGCACAAAATCGATGCGGTGTTAAACCAAACGGTATGTTCTCACATCAATTTTAACGTGAATTCGATGAGAGTTTTTTCGCTTCGTTGTTCACGGCTTCTGCCCCCCAACCCCCCAATTTTGGGGGACTTTCAGAGAGGAATTCTGGTTCAAAGTCCCTCACTCGTGGGGGATTTAGGGGGCGTTCCTGGATCTAAAAGCGAAGCGAAGCGTTCATCGAACTGATGTCAATTTTACTCCAACTCTATCGAAGGGCATCCTGTGGAATTTGGATCGACATGGCAACACAGCAACTTACGAGAGTGCTGTCGCTCAACTTGCTACTTGGTTACACGATCGCTTTATAGCTTACTAATTCACCTGAAGCAAATATGTAGATAATCGCTAAATCCCCTATTCTGGGGGACTTTGAACCTTGGGGTTCCCTCCGCTTTGGGGCAATTCATCCCCTGACTCAGCAACGCCGCCAAAATTAGCTGACCAAGCATATTTAGAGAATTTCAGGTTAATAAACTCGCGTTCCTTAGTGATTAGTAGATTAGTCGTGAATCGATGGCTAAGAACAATAACAACCCGCCCTTTGAAGATTCCTACTGATTTAGGTACTGCTGTAGTTTTCTAATCAAGCAAATGACGACATTCATTAAATAGCCAAGTGCCAAATAGACCGTCTAGAATCTCTTGATAAATTTCGGGTGTTAGCTGGGCTGGAATAAATGCTTTGACCCATAAGAGATGATATCCCTGATCGGTTTTAAGCGGCTCTAGTAAGTCACTCGATCGCGCATTAAAAACTGCCGCAGACACCTCTGGTTTTAAGTTCCAGCGATAAAGTTTTCCCGCGTAGCCGCAGGTTTGCCGAAGCGATTCATCCTGATTGTAGAGATAAGCTGCTTCAAAAAAGCTGGTTTCTCGTTCCTCAATTTGAAAGAATAGCTCCTGGGCAATGGTCTGTTCAGAAACAATGATTTGATACAAAACAACTTGGTCAAAGTCCGATCGATGTTGAGCAAAAGCCGCTTTAACTTCTTGATCAAACAAGATGTGTGAAAGTTTTTTAGTTAGCAAGCGATCGCGAATTCCTGCCTCTAAATCTTCGGCTGTGATCATCTGGTCATTTAACCAGGCTAACGTGTCGGATGCTTTTTCTAAACGAGATTCTCGACGTAAGCGATCGCTTTCTGCCTGAATCTCATCCTGCGTCACGATGATTCCCTTTGCGTGAGCCGTTTGATCAATAATTTTCTGATACAAAACCTTTTGATAAATCTCTTTTAATCGAACACTTTTCTTTAAGTAATTGATGAGATCGTCCAACACAATAAAAGATTTAAACAAATGATTAACCATCTCAAACTAGCTGATTTTAACTAAAAATATCACTGCTAAAACTCAACTTTTTAATTTCTCTAAAGCTTCTGAAAGGCAATCGAAAAAAATGTAGGAACATTACGAATAACACTCCTACAAAACCACATTTTTTACAGTTAATCGTTAGATGCCAAACGCAAATGCAGTTCCACCAGAGGTGCTGAATACACCTGCTGCACCTGCTGCATAAGTTGAGCCAGATGTCCCAGCCGCTACAGCCAGGTAGGTACCCTTGGCAAAGCCAGTGGAGTAGTTGCTCGTTGAGAATGGACCTGACCAGGATTTGCTGCTAAACCAGGCTTTAGCGCCTCCAACAATGCCAGTTGCTTCTTTTGAGTCAGACACAATGTCCAGATATTCCAGGTCGCGAATTACCATGAGATTTCTCCTTCGTTAAAGATGTTTTCACGCAACAGGGAGCGCACTTCAGATCATATCAATTAGAGAAAAATATTCGAGATTTCACCATTAATAATGTCAATTTTTCATAGTAGCTTTATATACTAACTTTTCAAAAGATTGGTTCAAGAACTATCAAGAACCTTCTTAAAAAAATTGCTCTTGATGTTGAATTTTATTACCCCAACAAAATACCTCACTCTAGAAATTGCTACAAGCGAAGACCTCCTTTTTGCAATTGACGAATTGGATCAAATAACACATCGATAATGCGACGACGACGAATTACAAGTTCTGCTGTAGCCACTTGACCCGCTTTGAATACAATCGTTTTCTGATCGGCTGTAATCGAGGTGCGATCGAGCGCAATTTCGACCTGGTAAACTGGCTCTGACCGATCGCTAGGCTTGGCATCTGGAGAAATTGAAACCACCTTTCCCGAAACCATCCCATAATCTTGATAGGGATAGGCATCGAGTTTGATTTGCGCTGCCGTTCCCACTTGAACAAACCCTGCTTCCTGATTTGGCAAACTTGCCCGTAGTACTAGCGGAGCCTTGAGAGCCGTCATCTCTGCGATCGTTTGTCCCGGTTGTACAACTTCGCCCACATTTTGAATGCTTAGAGAAGACACCGTTCCTTCAACAGGCGCAACTAACAATCGCTGGCTAACTTTGGTTTTTGCAGTATTTAATAAAGTTTGAGTTTCGGCAATTTTGGCTTTTAGTTGAGTGGCTTCAACTTCTAGCTGTTGGGTTTGCTGTTGAGCTTCTAGCTGCGATCGAGTGCCGTCTGCTTGCTTTTGATCCAACCCTGCTTGCAACTGTCTGACTTCTGACAACGCTTGTTCCAGATCTCCCTGGCTTTTGGTAATACTGCTTTGACGATCGCGCAATGCCTGTTCTACTTCAAACAAACGCTCTTGCGAAATGGCTCCTTGGCTGGCAAGTGTTCTAAGTTTTTCGAGCCGCGATCGCTGCGCCGTTTCATCCACTCGAAGCTGAGACAAAACTTCCCGAACTGTGTTTACCTTGGTAGTAGACTGAGCGATCGCAGCAACTTGACCCTGTGAATTTGCAGACGCACTTTCCTGTCCCTGTTGGGCTTCTAGACGCGATCGGGCAACCAACATTTGCATCTGGTTAAGTTGTGTTTGATCAGAGGCTAGTGTTTGCTGTAAGCGATCGACTTCTCCGGTTGAGAGTTGTGGGTCGAGTTCCGCCAGAGTTTGTCCCGCTTTCACGAGCTGTCCTTCTTTGACCAGCAGCTTTGTCACCTTGCCTGATTCGACCGGATGAATCTTATACACGCTTCCTTTAGGAACAAGCTGCCCACGGGCATGACCGACCTCATCGATCTGCCCAAAATAAGCCCAGGCACCAAAAGCACTACAAAACGCAATGCCACCCAGTAGTAGGTAGAGCGGAAAGGCGATCGGAGGTTGGTCTAGTACGGACTGTAGAGAAGTAGACCAGTTTGATTGTTGAGCAACAAAAGTGCGACTCGTGGAGCTTGGAGAATTTAATTTCGGACGATCATCCAACTTCTGCACAGTAACGCTCCTGGAGATAACTTGCGACTGAATTTCCGTCTGATTAGAGAATTTAGATTGTCTCCTAACATCCTTTCAGTTGTATTTGCTTATTAACCGATACAGCGATTTCTAAACTTAAAGTAGAAATTTCAGTAAAAATACCACGTCAATATTACTGGATCTCATTTCTCAATACGTAATTACACTCGACTTTACTGGGATTTTATCACCTGCTTCACTGAATTTTCATACACGAGGGATGAGGCAGTTCTGATTTAGATGGTTAGTTAGTGAATAGAATTCTCCCCTGCCAGAACGAAGTCTGTTTTCGCAAACTACACTCATCAATATTGTCTTAATTCACGACGGCGGGTTTTGTTCTCCTAGCTGCGGTTTTAACGACCAACTTTAACCATCTTCCTATAACTGCTGCCGTGCTAGATGGTAGTAAACCCCTTGCTGAGACATTAATGCAGGATGGGTGCCCTGCTCAACTAGAATGCCGCGATCGACCACCAGAATATTATCTGCATCTCGCACGGTTGAGAGCCGATGGGCAATCATACAGATAGTGCAATTTCCAATTCGTCTCAAGTTATCGCGAAAGCGGCGCTCTGCATGGACATCAAGTGAACTGGTCGCTTCGTCTAAAATGAGTAAACGAGGTTCACCTAGTAGCGCACGAGCGATCGCAATCCGTTGTTTTTGACCGCCTGATAGCGTTGTCCCTCGTTCTCCTACTTTGGTCTGATAACCCAGGGGCAAGTCTTGAATAAAGCTGTGAGCTTCTGCTAGTTTTGCGACTTCGATGATCTGCTCTAGCGTGAATTCGGGACGAAATAGCGCAATGTTTTCTAGAATGGTGCCCGAAAACAAGAAACAATCCTGTGGCACAACTCCCAACTGCGATCGCAGCGATTGAGGAGACACCTGGCGAATATCATGCCCGTCGATTAGAATGCGCCCGCTCGTTGGCTGATAGAGTCCTTGAAGTAGATTCACCAATGTACTCTTACCTGAACCGCTTTGACCCACAATCGCGACCATCTGCCCTGGCAATATTTCAAAGGAAACCGTTTGCAGCGTATTTCTTTCCTGCTCGGCACTATAACGAAAGGTGACATTCTCAAAGCGGACTTCACCTCTTAACGGCGGCAACATCAGCATCGGACGTTGAGCATCTTCTTCTGGCGACACCACAAACACATCATTCAACCGTTCAGCCGCGATAACAACTTCTTGTAGTTCATCCCAAAGCTGCGCCAGCGAGAGAACGGGCGCGATCGCACTTGCCAGCAGCATATTAAAAGCGACAAATTGCCCTACCGTCAGGCTTCCTTGAATCACTAAAGTTGCCCCATACCAGAGCAGTGCCGTACTCCCCAGGCTATTCACCAGTCCGCTGAGAAACTGCAGCGTATTTGATAGCTTTTGTCCTCGAAATCGCGCATTCAGCAACTCAGTCAGACGGTCTTCCCAACGCCAGCGTAAGGTTCGTTCTGCGGCGGCGGATTTGATTGTCTCAACCCCAGTCAAAATTTCTACTAGAGCAGAGTTTTCGATCGCGGTCTGCCGAAACACATCGCGGGAAACCTGTCGCATAAAGGGCGTAGCAATCAGAACAATCAGCGCGATCGCAACGAGCAATCCCAATACCAGCAGCATCAGTTGCCAGTTGTAGTAAGCCATCAAACCCAGGTAGACAAACACCATCAGCGCATCTAACCAGACCACGATCGCTTGCCGAGTCAGAAACAACTGTACCTTCTGGTTTTCTTGCACACGAGTTAGAATATCGCCCACCTGACGAGACTCAAAAAATGTCAGAGGCAGGAGTAGCGTATGGCTAATAAAACCACTGATCAGCATCAGATCCAGCCGATTAGAAAAGTAATCAAGCAGATATTGCCGCACGGCTGTTAAGCTAACCCGCCAGATACCAAAGAGCAGTAGCCCGATCGCAAACACATTCAGCGTGATCAAGCTGCGTTGAACAATGACTCGATCTAAAATAAACTGAGTTAACAACGGAGCTACCAGCCCAAATACTTGAATCAGCAGCGAAGCAAAAATGATTTGTCCGATCACTGTGCGATAAGCTGTCAGCAGTCCCCAAAACCGCTTTAGAGAAGGCTTTTCTGCCTCGGATGCCTTAAGCCGATCGGTTGGTTCTAATAATAGTGCATAGCCACTCCAATGGGTCTGAAACTCCTGTAGCGATAGTTTTTGTCTTCCAACTGCGGGATCAGCAATCAAAAATTGGTTGCCTCTGACTTGATAAACAACCACATAGTGATCGCCCTGCCAGTGAGCAATCCACGGCTTAGATTGTTCGATTAACTGTCCCAAACTAGCCCGCACGGGTCGAGCCTGAAAGCCTACACCTTCTGCGGTGGTTGCCAAAGCTTGCAGTGAAACCCCAAATCGCCCCATTCCTGCCTGACGAGTCAAGTCGCTTAAACTCAAACGGTTACCCCAGTACTGTCCCACCATCACCAAACAAGCAATGCCACAGTCTGCCAAACTCTGCTGCGGAACAAAGGGATACTTTTGCCCCAGGCGCGATCGTCGCTTCCCAGGTTGCGGAAAGGGTAATGTATTAGAGGATGCTATGTCAGTGTGAGGAAAGTTCTCTGAGTGGTTAGTCGGAGTTTTCTGAACGGCAACCGAAGTTAAATTATCTAAGGTTGAAACCGTTGGTACGATCGTTTCCCAGTACTCAGCAGGCAAATGGTACAGGACAACTTCTGTTTGAGCAGTCCAATCATCAGATGGAGACCCCCAATCGCCCAACTTTGGAGGCTGAACGTTGCGGCTGTAAACTTCACCCCGACGCAGCCAAAACTGTCCTGTTTGCGGAACTTCGGCTAACCTTTTTCCTGGTGGTAATAAGATTGAAACCAAATGAGATCCGATCTCTAAAAGTTGAGCCTGAGATAGTGATCGTAAGCTCGTCAGGGTTTTAAGAAACAGTAGATAGTCTCTTGTTTGGGCCTGTTGGTGCCAGCGATCGCGCAGGTCAGGAAGTTTTTCTAGCCAGGATTCTAGATCTTTGATATCAATTTGGGCAAGCTTTCCGATGCTGGCGGCGATCGCTGAATATTGAAGAGTTGCCCACAGGTCATCTGCGCCAAAGCTATCACCTACTTCTAACACACAAACAGACACCTCCTTTTGCTGTTCGCCATACCCTAGCAAGCGGACTCGCCCCTGACAAACAATAGATAGCGTGGTTGGTGAGGAGTTACAGCGATCGCCCAGTCGAAATTCTGCAATCTCAAACGATTGGCTCAAAGCTTCAATGAGTAGCGGATCTGCTTGCGGAAACAGTCGCATCAAAATTTCGGATAGCTGATCGATCGCATCCTGAAAAGGTTGAGGTTGCCGCTGCATTTGTGCCCCTGGAAACGTGTTGGTTGAGTCTGCTGGTTAGGCAATCCCTATATTTTTTAGTTGACTACGAGAATAAGCTTTTGATCAAACTGTGTGGGAGCGCATTGAGATGATCTTCTAATGCTTTTTGTGGGCTTTCGCATCCGCAACGATCGTCCCTTCATGAAAGCTTAGTAGAAATACGGTGCTATATGAATTTCTCTCGATCAACCTACCAGAAAAGGGCGTTGCTGATTGGAGGGATGAATGTCCATCTTTTCGCCCCCTAAATTCCCGAAATTGGGGGACTTTGAACCTTGGGTTTCCCGCCGCTTTGGGGCACACCCCCTAATTCAGCAACGCTCAGAAAAGTTGCCACTCCACTATTCCAAAACTTTTGGCGATTTAGTCCTGTGCGATGGCGCGATCGCTGTAGTAAGAAGTAGCAGTTTTTAGCGGTGAGTGGCTACTCGAAACTCTTTGTGCAAAGCTTTATACAAACTTTAAACATTAACTCGTGATTTTACTGAGATTCTATTAAATAACTGCTATCGTTTTCTTAACTCATCAGTGTATTTCGTGACATCTTAACTTGTGTCTCAATCCATCTCCCCCGTGAATTCTTAGTTAGTAAAGATGTATCTGCCAGACTACCTGACCCAGAGAACTATTGAGCGATTACTAGAAGACTGACCTTCACTGCCCACCGAACTATCCTTCAGCCCCCACTCCAGTAGTACGGAGTTAGTTCGGTAGGTCATCTGTAAGTTGATCAAAAATTACGCTCAATTAAAAAGCATCTCCCATTTCTAGCTGTATGTTCGATTTAAGGCTAGACAGTCCTGCGTGTAAGGGCTGACAGTTTGACGCGAGTCTGCGAAATCGTATGAATTGAGAGGATTTTATGGAATTGAAACGAAACAATACTCAGCGTTTGTTGCTGCTGCTGGTGCCGTTGGCCGTCACATCGATCGCGCCCAATCCAGCTAACGCCAAATCTACAGCCTTCTCAGAAGCTCAGGTCAAACTCTTTGACTTCAGCCACAATCCACTAGAGGTTCTGGCAGCGATCGACTCCAAAACCGTTATCTCCGCCACAAACGGGAAAGCAACCGCCATTGCCACCCCAAAAGCGCTCTTTTTGAATGGATCTAAGCCTCGTGCTGAAAACTCATCGTTGAGCCAGGCAGCGGGAGACGGTATCGCTTATCAAGGAATCGCTCAAAGCTTTGCGGGTGTGATTGGCTACGACTTTGAGATCGCCGCCGGAGAAGAGTTTTCGTTCAAATTTGATACGCTGCTGAAGCTGGCAACTTTGACTGACAATCCTCTTAAAGAGACTGCTAGAGCGAGCGGCAACATCAAATTTCAATTGTTAGATGTCAGTTATGAAGACACTTTCATCCCACTAAACGAATTCTCAATCTTTGGTGCTCTTAATACTCCTGGCAAAGGCGATCTGTTGAATGCGACAGGCTACCAGAACATCGAATTTGATCCCGACAAGACTTCTGTGGCTCGATCGTTTGGTGGCAATAAGGAGTCTGCGATCGCTAAGACTCAGGGTACTTTCTCAAGATTTTTTAGTCAGAAAACCAGGCTGATGTTAATTGAGGAGAAAGAAAATCAGGCGATCGTGCAGGCTGTTCCAGAACCAATGGGTACAGTCGCCTTACTTGTTACATCTGTCTCCATGATGGTCGGCGGTGTTCTGAAACGCAAAAAAACACAGTCTGGAGTGGAGTAGTCCTCTTTAAAGGGTGACTTAAGGAATTGTTAAGCCATTCTTTCGATACCGAAAACCTGCATCATACTAGAAACAATTCTTTGAGCCGTGAAGTATTGTCTAACAAGCAAGGCTGCATCTGCTAATTCTCCCACTTACTGCATTAGACAATCTGCATTAGACAATTTGAGCATCGACTAGCGCTTGAACGCTAAGAGGATGGTTTAAAAGTCATCTCGCTGGTAGCAGAACGGGTTAGATCCCCCCTAGCCCCCCTTAAAAAGCTACCGTGTACACACAAGTTGCTTAATCGTTTATTGCCGAGATCTTCGCCCCCTAAATCCCCCAATCTGGGGGACTTTGAACTCGGATTCTGGGCTTGAAGTCCCCCAATTTTGGGGAATTTAGGGGGCTGAAGCCGACTGAAACGAAGCGAGAAAGAGATGTGTGTACACAGTAGCCTTAAAAAGGGAGGAACTAGATTCAAAATCCCTTTTTAACGGAGGCAGGGGGGATCTCCGAGTCTCTACCTTCACAACAGAAGACTTTTGAAACACCCTCTAAGGCTTGAAGTCGATCACTTCACTTCCAAAATAAGTTTTCCTGCCGCAGACATTGTTTAGGAGTCGCTATTCATGACAACCTCAACTGTTCTTAAGACGCTCACAGCGATCGCTGTTGGGTCTGCTTTGATGATCATGGCCCCCCCGACGGCCCAGGCTGCGATTTTGACCTCTGCTACATTAGGAGAAACCAAGCAGATCTTTGGCGCTCCGGTGAGCAATGTTCAGTATCTAGGCTGGAGATTTAGAGTTAGTGCGCCGTTTCGAGTGACGCGGATTGGGGGGCATTTGGTCGGAGATGGAGGCGGAAAACCAATCTTTGGGGCGATCGTTCGGCTGAGTAGTCCGACTGCGTTTCCGAGGGCGTTTCCGCCTGCCCCTAGCGAGGTGGTTGCATCCACGACATTCATTCCTCCCAGCGCTCTCACCACTAGAAGCCAAGACGTAAGAATTCCGCTGTCTGCGTCACTGCCGCCCGGAAACTATGCCCTGATTTTTGGTAGCACAACGAATCTGGGTGGAATCGCTAGAATGCCTATCAACAACGCCAGCTTGCCGGGTTCGACTTACTTTATCTCAGGTGGCGGCACTTATCAAAATCTCGACCCAGCATCAGGGCTAACTAATATTCGATTTGTAGTTGAGGGTTCTTAGCTCGACTTTATCCATTTGCTGAAACCCTGAAATACCAGTAGTTGCGGCCTGTCCAGATTGCCTCTAGTGCAGCGTCAACGATAAAAATTAGGGTTAGCGATCGCTGAAGTCTTCATTCAATGAAACTTTACCAAGAGATAGCTACCCTAAGATTTTGGCTTCGTTTCAATGGGTTGCAGCCCCCCAATCCCCCAAATTTGAGAGACTTTGAAGCTCGAACCCGTTTTGAATTCCAGAATTTTTTGATCTCAAAGTCCCCCAGAATGGGGGATTTAGGGGGCGAAGTAACTTGGCAATAAACGATCTTATTTAATTCACGATCCTAAGCTACGGTGCCTATTAAGCTGATCGACATCTAGGTTGATAGCCATTTCCGCATTGTAAAAGGGTTGCAGAGCCAGCTTATGCAAACTCAAAGTCAATCAGCCTATTAGGGCGATCGAGTCGGAGAGCCATTTCCAGTTCCGCGTGGTTCTGGTTGTTTCTGAGACTCTGATTCTGCACTTTTATACGTGACTCTAAGGCGGAGTGCTTGAGTGGGTCGATTCGGCTGGAGTTGTCGTCGTTGAAGTTCTCTCACTGCCCAGGCATCAAAGGCAAGCTGACCACTCGATTGAGCCACTCGAATGTTTTGTGGGCATCCAGCAGCATTCACATCGTAAAGCAATCGCGCTGAACCTTCGCCCTGAAATTCTGCGGGTATCGGCAGAAAACCAAAGGGACAAGCCGTAACCGTTATCTGACTGTCAAACGGCGACCAAGCAACGGTTGGTAAAGACTTCTCACCCACGATCGACAACTGTAGTGTTTTATCATTGAGCGGCGCGATCGTGATTTGGGCAATTCCAGGATACGGCTGTTGTAGTTGAAGCGGTTTTTGATCTTTAAGCGTTGTATTAGCAATCTCTACAGTGACGCGATTGCCTTCTGATTTGGGATTGGTAAATGTAATTGTCCCTGAACCTACGAACTGAATGATTCCTTCTGGTAGCAGCCTTGATCGCTGGCTGGGAGGTTGCTGGAAAGCAGTTTTTACAGCGGCTGAATTTGGCGCTTGAATGGCGGTAATCTGGAAGATTGTGGGTGTGGGCGCTGGCGTTTGAGCCGTTGCGTTTTGAGCAGCGATCGTCATTGCACTAGTCAGAACAATACAACTCATTTGGAAATGACGAACCGGAACAAAAGACTTCATATT
>NZ_JBJPHS010000110.1:0-18589 GCF_052939495.1 Phormidesmis sp. 146-12
ACTTTGAGACAATATTTCTCGTTCAAAGTCCCTCACTGGTGGGGGATTTAGGGGGGTGCCCGGATTGGTAACCGTAGCGAAAGATGATCATCGAATTCACGTTAATTAACGACCAGCCACTAAGGACTAACCCCAAAATTTTCACAACTCAAATCGGATAGCTATAGACGATCGTTAATTCACACCTGTTAATCTTTACTCTTTCGCCCCAAATCATCATGCTGCTCAACCCCAATCAGCGCACCAAACTGGACGATACCGACGACAAATTGTTTTATGATGCGCCGCGCTTTGTCACCCACGTCGATGAAGGCTTTATCCAACAACTGACGGACTTGTATCGAGAACGATTGCAGCCCAACACTCGCATTTTTGACATGATGAGTAGCTGGGTGTCACACTTGCCCGATGAGATGAAGTTTGCTCACGTCGAAGGTCACGGTCTGAATGCAGAGGAGCTTGCTCAAAATCCTCGTCTCGATCATTACTTTGTGCAAAATCTCAACCAAAATCCCAAACTGCCGATCGAAGACCAGTCGTTTGATGCCGTGTTAAATACCGTTTCGGTGCAGTATTTGCAGTATCCAGAAGGCATTTTTACCGAGATTCATCGAATTCTCAAACCAGGCGGCATTGCCATCTTTAGCTTCTCAAATCGAATGTTTTATCAAAAAGCGATCGCAGCTTGGCGAGAGGGTTCTGAGGCGAGTCGGGTGGAGTTGGTAAAGGGCTATTTCAAAGCAGTGCCGGGATTTAGTCAACCAGAAGTGATCGTGCGCCAGTCTCAAACGCCGAGTATTCTACAACTATTTGGGATGCCGGGGGGCGATCCGTTTTATGCGGTAATTGCTCAGAGAGAAGGATGAGGGATGAGGGATGAGGGATGAGGGATGAAAGAACTGTTCGATTAACTCGTATGGCTTCGACATCCCTTATTGATCGACTATTGATCGATTTCTGAGAGAAGTTGGGTGGCACGATCGCACAGTTCTGCATGACAATGCCCATTGCTGGCCAGGAGTCCGCCCCATTGGTTTACGTCGTCTTGGTTGTAGAGCAGAGGCGTGTTGTCAAAATGGGTGAGACTGCCGCCTGCTTCGGTGAGAATTAGATCAGGAGCGGCAAAATCCCAGTCTTTGGGGGCTGACTTGCTTGAGAGGGAGAGGTAGAGGTCGGCTTGATGCTCCACGATCGCCGCAATCTTACAGCCGATGCTGCCCACTTGCCGCTGGCTTTTGTGGAGAAATCGATCGACGAGTTGGTTTAAGCGATCGTCTCGGTGACTGCGACTGGTGACGATCGTCAAATCTTTTGGGCGAGTCTTGTCAGAAACCTGAAGCTTTTTGGGGTGGACATCCTCACGAGTTTCGACAAAGGTGCCGTTGCCCAGAGTAGCGTAATAGAGTTTGCCAAACTCGGGACAGGCGACGACTGCCAGCAAAGGACGACCTTCGTGAGTCAGAGCAATGTGAACGGCGTATTCTCCGGTTTTGTTGATGAAGTCTTTGGTGCCATCTAGAGGATCGATAATCCAGACCCAGGGCTTGCCGCGTCGAGCCGAGATGGGCTGATTTTTGAAGGTTTCTTCGCTCAGGTAGGCAAAATCTTGGGTTCCCAGTGAGGCTTGGAGGCTGTCGAGAATGTATTGATTGGCGGCGAGGTCGGCCGTCGTGACAGGACTTTCGCCCGATTCCTCAATGCCAAAGGTGGAATGCTGCGCTTTTAGCAAAATGTCGGCTGCGCCCCAGCCCACAGAGCGAGCGATCGCCAAAATTTCCGCTAGTTCTCCGCGTTGGAAATTTGCCAATTCTGACTCTCCTGTAGTTTTGTGTCTGCGTTTTGGGTAACTCGCTTCTCCCCAAAGTCTACTCGCTAAATCTGCTGGTCGGCTGACATCCAGCGACGGGTGCCAAAAGATTGACACGACTGGGCGGCGATCGCGCCCGCTTTTTTCAACGCATCCTCAAAATCTGACTGCAAAAGATAGTGGCAAAACGCCCCGTGGAAAATGTCACCTGCTCCCAATGTGTCGATCGCCTTCACCGTGGGAACTGGGATCTGTCCTCTGGTGCCGTTGTTGAGAAACTCGATCGATCGCTCTCCCTGGGTAATCGCAATTTTTGAGAGACCAAACGCTGCCAGGTAAGCAAAAACTTGATCCAAACTCTGGCAGCTAGGCGGGTGAAAGTTAGCGGAACAGATAGCGTAATCGACGTGAGGCAGCAGGCGATCGCTCCCTGGTTTCCAGCTTCCTCCATCCATCACAACAGGGATTTTTTGCTGTCTGGCTTGTTGAGCGATCGCGATTCCGACTGCCATCTGATGCCCGTCTACCAACACGATGTCAATGGTTTGTAAACCCTTGGGCAATTTGTAATTCTCAACTTGAGACTTAATGGCATTGATCGAGACGACCGATCGTTCTCCTTGAGAAACGACGATCGACGAAACGGGAGGCGAGTCTGTATGAGACGGATTCAAGTCCGACAAGCCTACGCCACACTGCTGCAAATCCGCCAAAATCAAGTGACTGATCGGATGCCGACCCACTACGCCCAGAAGTTCAGCCTGATTTCCTAAATGACAAAACGCAATGGCCGCATTCGTCGCCGGGCCACCCGCAGCAGTCGTGTAGTCGATCGCCACAATCTTTTCATTCACCGCAGGCGGACGATCGACGAGATAAATTAAATCGATCGTCACCAAGCCAATAAACAGTCCATGTTTGCTCATCAGGTGTGCTCATCTCAAGATACGATCGCGACATGGATGCAAAAGCTGGAACTCTCTACATCGTCGGCACCCCGATCGGCAACCTCGAAGATATGACCTTTCGGGCGGTGCGAATTTTGCAAACGGTGGATCTAATTGCCGCAGAAGACACGCGCCATACCGGAAAGCTGCTCCACCACTTCCAGGTTAAAACACCTCAGATCAGCTATCACGAACATAACCAGATTTCTCGGACTCCAGAACTGCTCGATCGCTTACAAAACGGACAGTCGATCGCCCTTGTCACCGATGCCGGGATGCCAGGAATTTCTGACCCAGGGTACGAACTGGTCAAAGCCTGTGCTGATGGTGGATTTGTTGTCGTCCCGATTCCTGGAGCAAGTGCTGTCATTACGGCTCTGAGTGCGTCTGGGTTGCCGACTGATCGCTTTACCTTTGAAGGATTTCTCCCTGCCAAAAGCCAAGCTCGTCGCACTTTCTTAGAATCGTTGCAGTTAGAGGCTCGATCGCTGGTTTTCTACGAATCGCCGCATCGACTGAGAGCCACGCTGCAAGATATGGCAGACGTTTTGGGGAGCGATCGCTCCATCACGCTGGCACGAGAATTGACCAAACTGCACGAAGAATTTTGGCGCGGCACCCTTCAAGCAGCGATCGAGCACTACAAGAGTCGCGACCCTCAAGGAGAGTTTACCCTCGTCGTCGCTGGCGCAGAGATTAGGGAACTCGTCCTATCAGATGCGGCGATCGTTGCAGAATTGCAGAACTTATTAAATCAGGGGTTGTCGCGATCGGATGCCAGTCGCCAACTCGCCCAACAAACCGCTCTCCCCCGTCGGCAAATCTACCAACTGGCGCTGTCTATTCCTGATTCCTGATTATCCTGAAAGTCTCTCAGAATTGCCGAATAAATTTAGGAGCTTTCCGAGATTAATAGCCTGCCAGAAATCTCTTTAAACGTTTAATCCGGATTCAAGACTTTGCCAGGTGATGTCTACATCTGTTGGACAAATCTCTTGGACAAGAATAGTCAGTCGCGAACTTCACACAAAACTATGCAGAAAATACTGGGACTCTTGTTGCTGATCGCTGGGATTTATTTTCTAGGTCAAAATATTATGTTTTCGACCTATTACTCTCCCTTTTTTTGGCGCAACCTGCCAGCGATCGGGTCGGTTCTCTGCATCATGGGCGGCACTGCCTCTCTGATTTGCTTTCCTCGACAAACCGGAAACTTTGGCTGGCTCTCAATCATGGCAGGCATTGTGCTGGTGTTTCTCAGTGGCGGCGTTTTTCTCAAGCCAACCAGCCTGTGGAATTTTATGATCGCCTTTGCTGCTTTGGTGAGCGGGTACAAATTGATGACAGAACGATCTCTTTGAGTTACCCGCAAGGGGTCGCACAGATTTTAGCGTCTTCAAACACGACTCTAAATTAACGTGAATTCGATGGAATTTTCTCGCTTCGTTATTCAGCACTTCTGCCCCCCAACCCCCCAATTTTGGGGGACTTTGAGACAATATTTCTCGTTCAAAGTCCCTCACTTGTGGGGGATTTAGGGGGCTGAAGCCGATTGAAACGAAGCGAGTCACTCTCATCGAACTGACGTTAAATTAAAGGATGGAAGCAGACGGGCAGTTTTGCGATAATTAAGAAACCCATCTTCATATCAAACGTGCTGTCTGACTTCCTGTTTTATGACCCAAGCTGAGATTGCAGCGGCTCTACAAGCTGCCTTCCATCAGTGCGACATGATGGGCTGTTCTTTAAGCGAAGAACAGAAAGAGATTCTCACGCAGACGCTCAAAGCCCGATTGTCTGAGCGATCGACGCTTGAGATCAATCCGCTCGATCAACTATCTCCCCAACAGCGCACCGCCCTTTTAGAATTTATCACCGCTCAAGAACAGCAAAACCAATCCTGGAAGGTGACGCTGCTCAACGATTGGCTACAAAACCGCGACTCTGGCAACGTGCAGTTTGTCCGAGATTTGTTTGGCGTGCAGTGGCTAGAAAGTATTACCTCAGCCGACCTCGCCGACTACGAAGACGAAGCTATTTTGAAGCTAAAAGTGGGCGATCGCATCGAAGTTTCCAATACGCTTTGGGAATGGGTACAAGAATCTGACCCCAACGGTCGCGAATGGTTTCCCTGTACGGTGATCAGCGTCCAAGGCGATGTCGAACCCTCCCAAACAAAATCCACCGTCCGCTTTGACAACGGCAGCGAATACGAAATTCAAGGACTCTACGACTGGAATCGATCGAATTGGCGTTGGGCGAAGGGATGAGGGGCTTTTAACGTGAATTCGATGAATGGTTTCGCTTCCGGCTTGACATTCAAGATAATCGCTAAATCCCCAATTCTGGGGGACTTTGACTAAGTTTGACTGATCACCTGGTTGCAGCTTATTTTCAACTTGGTATTAAGCCTAATTCTAGCCAGCAAAAAATAGAAGTTGAGGAGGACGATACGCTAATTGTGTTTTTGAGATCACCGCCATCATTGACTGACAAATTTTTTCAGGTAGGTTGGGTTGAACCTGGTGAAACCCAACGTTAGCAACGGTAGAAAGGCTGCTGTTGGGTTTCGCGTTGCTCAACACCAACCTACGAAAAATCGAGGGTTTCAGGAGTTCTGTCAGTCAACCAGGATCACCCCCTGTTGAGGGCAAAGCAAACGAAGAACTTATTAAACTTTTAGCGAAAGAATTCGACGTGCCAAACTCTTCTCTAACTATTAAATCGGGCGATCGTCTAAAACAAAGCGAGTTGAAATTGATTGAGACTAATCTTGAGAATTCAATCCTTGAACCCACTCTCAGCGCGATCGTATTGGCGGGCGGCAAAAGTTCTCGAATGGGTCACGACAAAGCGCTGATCAAAGTGGATGGCGTTCCTTTATTACAGCGAGTGTGTGAGGCGGCGTTGCACTGTACTTCACGGGTGTATGTGGTGACTGCGTGGAGTGATCGCTACCGTTCGATTGTGCCGCCAACGACTCAGTTCATTGCTGAAGTCAACCCTCGATCGCCGCTCACTGGGTTTGCTCAAGCTTTGCCGCAGATGCAGGCTGAATGGATTTTACTCCTGGCTTGTGATTTGCCTCGATTGCGGGGTGACGTGTTGTACCAGGAATCACAACAGTTAGCGAATATTTCGACGGCAGCGATCGCGCGATTACCCAAAGGAACAAAAGGGTGGGAGCCACTGTGCGGATTTTATCGACAAGACTGTTTTGCCCACTTGCAGACTTTTATTGCAGCCGGAGGGCGATCGTTTCAGCAGTGGCTATCACAACACGTCGTTGAAGAATGGAAGTTAGATCATCCAGAAATGCTATTTAACTGCAACACACCCAAAGACTTGGAGTTAATCAATTAGGCATTAAGGATCGTGAATTAAATAAGATCGTTTGTTGCCAGGTTACTTCAGTCCCCTAAATCCCCCATGCTGGGGGACTTTGACAAAGGAAAGATTTCCAAAGTTCAAAGCCATGACGACGGCTCAAAGTCCCCCATTTTTGGGGGATTTAGGGGGCGAAAGATCTCAGCAATGACAGATCGATCGACGTGTGTCTACACGGCAGCTTCAAAAGGGGGACGTTGATCAGAAAGTTGCACATTGCCTACATTATCAATTAGGCAGTATCAATTAGACATTGAACGATGATTGGTCGCGTGAGTTGAAGGGTTCCTGTAGTGGCGTTTTGGTTATCTCATGTAGGAGGATGGATCAGGAAAACTACGCTAAATTTTCGTCTGGGTTATCACTGGTGACTGTTTCGCTTATTTCTTCTTCGCTTTGTTCTTCCATGAGAAGAATGACCCCCTGGGGTTGGCGATCGACTCCTATCAGCGAAGTACAACTGACCTGACAACAAATCCTTCTGCCGCGACGGTTGACTGCCTCCAGGGTTAGCTTAACGCCGTCGGGATATTGCTCAATGAGACAGCCCCGCAGGGCTTGCACTAGTTGCTCAACCGGAAGCCCAATGTCGAGATTGAGAAAGTTTTGTCCCAGGGCTTCTGTCATTCTCAGCCCCCATAGCTCTTCGGCTTTATCGTTCCAGATTTGCACTTGGAGATTGCGATCGACGACGACAACTCCACCTTTTAAGCTGGTCAAAATTGATTCTAGAAAGGCATTGCTGTGATTTAAGTCCTCGGTGCTGCGCTGAAGTTCGTCGTTGACGGTCTGCAATTCTTCGTTGGTCGAATGCAGTTCTTCATTCATGGTTTCGAGTTCTTCGTTGGTCGATTGGAGTTCTTCGTTGGTGGTTTCGAGTTCTTCGTTGGTCGATTGGAGTTCTTCATAGGCGGTTTCGAGTTCCTGGTTGGCGTGTTCGAGTTCTGCTTGGAGGCGTTTGTAGTGGCTGACATCGATGAACGTAATGCTGATGCCTAAAATTTGATCTGCATCAAACAAAGGTGAAACTTGCACATTGAATGACATGACTTCGCCTTGACCCACGGGATAAGCGACATCAGTGATATTGACGGTTTGACGAGTTTGGTAGGCTCGCTCGATACACGATCGCAACTCCACCGGACGATAAGAAACTTCGAGATCTTGAAGCGGACGATCGAGATCACGGGCGCTCAGGTTAAACAAATTTCTGGCAGATTTGTTGGCTAAAGCAAGTCGCCCGTCGGTGTCGATGATCAAGGTTGCTAAAGTCCCCATATCAAACGCTGCCTCTCTGAGACGTAATTGATTAGGAAGCTGATTGACCGTTTCACCATTGCCTGTAGAAGTCATTCCTAGCAGGTGATCGCGCACCTTGAGCTTGGCGACTTTACTAAAAATGCGGCATTTAAGATCAATCGGCGCAAAAATATTGGAATGCGTGATCAGCATTTCTGCTTTGCCGAGAAAGAGAAAGCCGTCGTTTCGCAGTGCAAAATGAAAGCGGTTGAGAATTCTCTCCTGGGTTTCTGCATTAAAGTACATCAACGTATTGCGGCACATTAATAAGTTGAGTTTAGAGATCGGAGCATCTTGAATCAGATCCAAACGGCCAAAAATCACCGATCGCCGCAACTCTTCTCGGACAACATAGCGATGGTCGGCGGCGGGTTCAAAATACTGCGCCAACTGACTGCTAGACACTGCTTCCAGGCTTTCGGTCGAATAGCTGGCTTGACGGGCTTGATTTAAGGCTTCTTCGTCTACATCGGTGGCATAGACTTTGACGTGTTCTCTAAATTCACTTAGTCCAAGCGTATCGGCCAGGGCCATTGCGATCGAGTACGCTTCTTCTCCAGAGGCACAGCCCGCACTCCAAACGCGAATTTGTTGGTTTGCTTCTCGACGCGCCAAAATCAGCGGAATTATTTCGTCAGATAGATAATCCCAGGTGGGGCGATCGCGAAAAAATGCAGTCACATTAATCAACAGAGTGTTGAATAGAAAGTTAAATTCTTCGGGATGGACTTCTAAGTAGTTGAGGTAACCAATGTAACTTTCAATGTTTACGGATTGCATTCGCTTGATGACACGACGCATCAAAGTAGACCGTTTGTAACCCGTAAAGTCAAAGCCTCGACTTTGTTTTAAATACTCTAATAAGGTCTCAAAATCGGGGTTGTAATTGTCACTACTCATGGAAATCTTGTACTAAATTGATCTTTGAGTGCTATGGATCTTGGAGCACCTCATCTTAGAGCACCTCAATTGTGCAAAGAAACCTTAAATAACTCCTGGCGAAGCGGAACGAAGAAGCTCGCCTTCAGTCCCACAAACTAGCTTAATTAGCGTAGCGGCAATCTGTGGCAATGGAAGAACTTGATCAACCGCCTGAGTCTGAATTGCGGCGTTGGGCATTGCAAAATATTCGGACGATGCTCGATCTTGAACGATCGTTGTCCCGCCCATTTGTTTGACTTGCAAAAGTCCGGCGGCTCCGTCTTGCCCTGTCCCGGTTAAAACGATGGCGATCGCTCGATCCCTAAAGTTTTCTGCAACCGACGCAAAGAGTACATCCGCAGCCGGACGAGTAAAGTTGACCCGATCTGTTTGGGATAGCTCGATCGCCCCTACCGCACTAATCTGAATATGCCAATCGGGTGGCGGAACGTAGATAGTGCCTGCTTGTAACCGATCTCCAGCGATCGCTGCCTTGACATTGAGAACCGTTTGGCGACGGAGCAAGTGGGGCAAGATTGCAGGCATTGCGTTGGGCGCGAGATGCTGAACCACAACTAGCGCGATCGGAAAGCTGGCGGGGAGATGAATAAATAGTTGATTTAGCGCATTAAGTCCGCCTTTAGAAGTAGCTACCACAACTACGTCAAACGCAGCACCCGGAAACAACTTACAAGAGTCTGCGTTCAAGTAATCGTACAAAAAAGATGTATCTATATTTTAACAATCAGGTGCTCAAACAGGGGTGACAAAGGAGCGATCTCGAATCATATGTTAACGTGAATTCGATAGAGTTTTTCCACTCCGTTATTCAGCACTTCTGCCCCCCCAAACTGCCAACTCTAAGAGACTTTCGGACAAGATCTCTCGTTCAAAGTCCCCTAATTTTGGAGGATTTAACGGAGGGAACCCCAAGGTTCAAAGTCCCCCAATTTGGGGGATTTAGGGGGCGAAAGGATTAACACTTCCCACAGAGTCATCCCCTGATTGACTGACAAATCTTTTCAGGTAGGTTGGGTTGAACCTGGTGACACCCAACGTTAGCAACGGTAGAAAGGCTGCTGTTGGGTTTCGCATTGCTCAATACCAACCTACGAAGATTTCCGGTTCAAAGTCCCTCACTCATGGGGTTAGGGGGCGTTCTCAGGTCTGCGGAGAAGTTTATCGAATTTGCACTAACCGAACTGTCCATCTCGCTCGTGAAGTAAATTTCCATTTCGCTTGTTGCTAACCTTATCGGTCTGCTCGGCCACAACTCGTCTTACAACATCGGCTTGCTGTTTGGCTTCGTCAGCGCGGGCTAGAAATTGGGCTTCTGACAAGAGTCGATTTTGATCGCGGGCCTGCTTTGCCATTCGTCTTGCTAGAGCCGCTTTTTCTTCGAGGGCCCGGATTGCCGACCAGAGAGACGTTTCGACCAGACTCGCCTGCTCAGAGAGCAAACTATCACTCGAATAGACATGCCCAACGTGACAGCGATAGCGAATCAAGTTATTGGTTTTTACTTCCCACAACACCCCACCACAGTCAGGGCAGGTCACCATCGAAGGGGTCGTTTGGGGGTGCTTTCCCTGCTCCAGATCGGCCTTGCTAGTCGCGACGGCTTCTACTTCTCGCTCAAAATTGTCGGACATCGAATCATCCTCTCTTACAGTCTCCTGACTCAAAGCAACCAACCGCAACGCAATGTCGCTGACATTCAAAACTAAGTCAACCTTTACATTCTCGATCGCACTTCGCACCATGCCATCAAACGAAGCTTCTTCAGGGTTTTGAACGATCGCCATCCCGCCTCGTTCTTTGATCACTTTGAGTCCGGCGGTGCCATCATCAAGCAGTCCTGACAAAATTACGCCGACTACTCGCTGACCGTAGGAATGGGCCACTGACCGAAACAAAACATCGATCGCAGGACGATGCCCATTTTCGCGCGGGCCACGACTCAGACAAATGCGGTGATTGTGTAGCACGAGATGATAGCCCGGCGGTGCGACATAAATTTTTCCTAGCTCGATCGGGTCACCATCTTTGGGGTGAAAGGCAGGCAGGGTGGCACAGCGATCGAGAATTTGGGGTAGCACACTAGTCCCATAGGATGGAAAATGCACGGTCACAAAAATCACAGCAGATAGATCTTTAGGCAGCGCGCTAACTAGCTGAGTCAGCGTTTCGACCCCTCCGGCTGAGGCTCCAATAACAATAATATTGCGATTAGGCATGAATTTGTTAAGCGAAAAACCTGAGCAAACCATTAACCGTGTTGTGATACCAAATCAATTTGTGAATGCTACAGATCCTTCGCCCCCTAAATCCCCCATTCTGGGGGACTTTGAGAATCTGAGACTGCTTTGGCTTAAAGTTACCCACTTGTGGAGGATTTAGGTTGCTCTCCCAAATCTGTAGCACTCAAAGAGCAATTTGTTATTAATTACACCGATAAATTACACCGATAACTATCCTATTTGGGTTGTGAGAATGCGGTGATTAGTGATTAGTGGTTAGCGGTTAGTCGTCAATCAAAAGCTAAGAACTAAGAACCAAGAACTAAGAACTAAAGCAATCCCAAATCACTCGTGAAATGCAGACTTGATCGCGCCCCCTAAATCCCCCAGTCTGGGGGACTTTGAGCAGAGAGACTTCCTAGATTTCAAGACCCATTCCCCAGTTTCAAAGTCCCCCAGACTGGGGGATTTAGGGGGCGAAGCGGACTGGAACGGAGCGACAAAAATCTGTTCGTGACTCATTTAGGATTGCCATAAAAGAGCCTGCTCTTTGAAGACTTTCACCAATGATTCAGGATTAGTATACCTATTAAACCTGAAATTTGGGTCGGTGTGTTTTAAGCGTTAGCAACTTAAAGCGTAGCGGGGGATTTCGACTCGAAAGGTGGTGCCAACTCCGACTTGACTTTCGACAGAGATTGCTCCTTGCATCAACTCAACCAAAGCTTTGGTAATCGATAACCCCAATCCTGTCCCGCCGTGTAGTCGCGTATGAGTTTGATCGACCTGCCAAAATTCTCGAAAGATCTGCGCCTGGTTGAGTTCATCAATGCCAATTCCGGTGTCACGAATGACGATCGCAATCCGTCCTTCTGGAAGCTTTAGCACCTCTAGAGAAACACTACCAGCATCGGTAAATTTAATCGCATTTGATAACAGGTTGGTCACAATTTGACGTAGCCGCAGGCGATCGTTGACGATTTCAATGGCATCAGGCGGTAGGTGAAGCTGAAAGTCTAAGCTTTTTTGCTCGGCTAAGGGATTGAGTTCTTCAACGATCGCCCGCATTAATTCATTCAAATCAAAGGCTTGTTGAGACAGTTCTAATCGGTTGGCTTGCAGTTTTGAAAAGTCGAGAATGTCTTCGATCAGCAGAAGTAAATGTTCACCGTTTCTCAAAACGCGCTCTAGCATATCAGATTCGCGCCGTTGCCCCTGATCTTGAAACTGACGCAGCAACAGTTTAGAAAAGCCCAAAATCGCATTCATCGGAGTGCGTAGCTCGTGAGTGACCGTCGCGATAAATTGCCGTCTGAGGCGATCGGCTTCGAGCAGTTGCAGGTTTTGGATCTGGGTCTGATGAAGTTGCTCTTCGGCCTGTTTGCGAGCGGTGATGTCACGAATTAGCCAGCGCAGTCCCAAGACTTCTCCACGGGGATCGCGTACCGTTTCGACGGTGATTGCGGCTTCAAACCGAGTGTGTTCTCTATTTTGTAGCTGTACTTCCCATTCTTGAACCCGACTTAGAATCGGAAGCTCACCCAGGATATTGCGAAATGCGCGGCGATTGGCTTCGGGCACAAAGTTGACGATCGGTTTGCCTAACAAGTAATCGGGATTGATTTTTAGCAAGATGGCAGCAGCCCGATTAGCCTCCCGAATAGCCCCAAAGCGATCGGTGATCAGATAGCCATCGGGAGCAAATTCAAAAAGTTCGCAATAGCGCTGTCGTTCGGATTCGATCGCGTCTTGGGCTTCTAAAATTGCGTTTTGTTGTTGACAAAGCTCATCTTGAGCAACCTGTAATTCTTCTAGAGAGACATGAAGCTCTTCCAGGCAATTCAGTAATGCTTGGGACTGGTGCTCAGGTGCGCCTTTGAGTTCTTGAAAGGTCTCTTCTGTCCGTTGGTATGCAGCCTGAATGCGTCGGACAAAAAAGTCGTTTCCGTTCTGGCTAGTCATTTTAAATTAGGGAAGTATTAAAACTGTGCTCAATCGTTGATTAAACCAATTTGCACCGATAAAAATAAGCCTTTAGCACATTTCGTCAGCACACTGATACTGTGAAACAAAAGCGTTGTTTTTGCCTCTACGTCTAGACAGAGACTCGTCTATTCTATGACGTTAATTAATTAGCAATAAGAAGAATTGTTGAGTCAATTTCAGGATTAATTGTTTGCAATTTTTAGACATTATCTAGAAGCACGATCGACTTAGTTACAAACAGATCTAGGGTTTTCTAGTCGTTCAAATAGTGGCTCAAAGGCTAGAACAAATGAATTGCGATCGCAGGTTTCTTATACAAATTATTGATGCCTAGACACATCTTCTAACCCCTTCGATCCCCCCTTAGAAAGGTAAAAACGGAAGCCGGAATGAGTTTCAGTTTACAGACTGCTTTTTGATGGGGGAGCGCGATCGAATTAAAAGGCCGGGATATAAATTAAAGCTGCACATTGCAGACGACTGTCTCATACCCAATCAATTTGTGAATGCTACAGATCCTTCGCCCCCTAATCCCCCATTCTGGGGGACTTTGAGAATCCGAGATTGCTTTGGCTTAAAGTCACCCACAGCGTTGCTGAATCAGGGGGTGTGCCCCAAAGCGACGGGAAACCCCAAGGTTCAAAGTCCCCCAATTTTGGGGGATTTAGGGGGCGAAAAGATGGACACTTCCCACAGATTCATCCCTCCAATCAGCAACGCCGTCACCCACAAGTAGGGGATTTAGGTTGCTCTCCCAGATCTGTAGCACTCAAAGATCAATTTGGTATTACTTCATAGGGCTTCCATAGCGCTCATTCCACACCCTAAAGGGAAAAGTTTGAATGGCAATTAGTTAGATATTTATAATTTGAGTTATTTGTTCAACAAATCATATTATCTCTAATCACCCAGTGGTTTTGAGCATCCAACCGAATCTTACCTTGATATTGAAGTTGTCCCAGTAGCCGCGTGATCGTGACTCGTGTCGTACAGCAAGCACTCGCAAAATCTTGATGCGTTAACTTTGCTTTGAGCCGCGTTTCTAATACGATCGCTTTGCCTTCTACTGTCGAGATCGGCGCTCCTATTTCTTCTTTGAGCAACTGCAATAGCTGGATGAGTCGATCTTGAGCACGAAGATGGCCGTGCATCGTGACAAACCGCTCTGCTTGCTGAAGCCGATGGACGATTCGGGGCATCAGTGTCTGAGCAAACTCCATCGATTGAGCCATCTCCGCGACCGGGATCGCCACCAGGTCTACATCCGCAAGGGCGATCGCTTGATAGACAGGCAGCCTGGTAAGACTCGCCCCAAACACTTGCTCTTCGGCGGCCAAACCGACCAAAATTTCTTCACCCCGCTCTGAAAGCGTCGTTAGCTTCACTACGCCCTGCACCACAAGCCAGAGAGTCTGCGCCTCAAGGGGGATCGTCTCTCCACGACGGTAGCGATCGCAAGCACGCGGTTTTGGTAAGTCGGAATCGGTGTGCGTTAAGACGGCGACGGCCCGTTTGCGATTGCTCAAATCCTGAATCTGCCACCGTAACAAGAGCGGCTCTTCTTGCTCATCGCGAATAATATCAACGGTCAGCCCTGCCTCAAACCAGTCCTGCGGTTGACGATGTAGCCGGATCATCACCTGAGACCGATTTTGCGGACTGATCGAGCTGTCTCGCTGATTGAGTCGAGTCAAAAGATTGCGAAACGTGGTGCGATCGTCAAAGGTCACGAGACTGACCAGAGGCTTTCCGGTGAGATAACGGGACTGGCGATCAAACAAAACGGCCGCCGCTCGATTGGCTTCTTGAACGACTCCCGACAGCGAGGTGATCACCAAAGCATCTGGCGCAAACTCAAACACACTCTGATAGTGCAAGCGGGCTGTATTAGCCTCGTGTTGAGCCATCGCCAGCACTTCATTTTGGCGCGTTAATTCTTCGACCGCGACCTGTAATTCTTCTGAAGCGAGACCCAGTTCTTTGAGAGCGATCGGAAGCACTTCAGAGGGTGCAGTTCTTGTTTGGGGAGATTGTTGATGCAATCCTAAGACCCGCCCATAAACGACCTGAATCTGCTTATTTAACACGTCCATGTTGTACATACAGCCTTCCCCTGATACAAACCTGCGTCAAGCATATCGGGAGCAATCTTGAATCCGCTATTTATCTAAGTGAGTATCTCCCAAAGTCCTGAGACTGAATGGTTTTTAGATTTTTGAGTATCGATCAATACTAATAAAATTAATATTGTTTTTTGTATCTTTTCAACAGTTTGCTCAAATCAGACAACGCTACCCGCAACTGAGTAGATAATACCAAAGTAATCTTATTGATCTTTAAGTGCTACAAATCTGGGAGAGCAACCTAAATCCTCCACTGGTGGGGGACTTTAAGCCAAAGAAGTCTCGGATTCTCAAAGTCCCCCAGAATGGGGGATTTAGGGGGCGAAGGATCTGTAGCATTCACAAATTGATTGAGTATGAGTTCTGAGTATGAGTTCTGAGATGAGTGTGTTTGGCGACGTGAGCTTAAATTGGTTTTTTAGCCCTTCACGGAACGATCGAGTCCCTCGGTCAAGAAAGACTCCCGTATTTTCGGGGAGAAAGGCTCTAGTAAATGTGTAATTGAATGCAAAATCTTGATACTCGCATCGGAGCTTAGACGATAGTTGAATTGGGATGGTTTAACGTCAGTTCGATAGAACTTTTCGCTTCGTTATCTTGCACTTCTGCCCCCCAACCCCCCAATTTTGGGGGACTTTAAGACAAGAATTCCAGTTCAAAGTCCCTCACTTGTGGGGGATTTAGGGCGTTCCTGAATTTGCAGTCGGAGCGTATTTCGTCGAATTCACGTTGTTTAACGTCAGAATACCTGGCGAAGCTAATAGCAGTCGGAGGGCATCCATGATTCGTGCAGGACGATCGTACTTTTGACTGGAAACCATCTCTCGCGACTTCCAGAATTCGTAATTTTGATCACAAATCGCTAAACTCATAAGCTGTGGAGTTAGGAAGTTTTGCTGTGTCTCAGTTCTTGTTTGTAACGGATTTAGACAATACGCTGGTCGGTGACGATGACGCTTTAGAACGACTCAATCAGCAACTAAGCCAGCATCGCCAAACATACGGCACCAAAATTGTTTATTCAACGGGTCGATCGCTGACGCTCTATCAGGAGCTAACTCGTGAACACACGCTATTAGAACCTGACATTCTCATCGCAGGCGTGGGCACCGAGATTTATTTGAATGGAAGCCAAACGCCTGATCGCTCCTGGTCAGACAAGTTAGCCGTTGGCTGGGATCGAGAAATCATCGTCTCCACAACCGCCCACTTTGCCGACTTGGTGCCGCAGCCAGAAACCGAACAGTGCCCCTTTAAGGTAAGTTTTTTCTTAACCGAAGATGCGGCGATACCAGTCCTGTCGCTTCTTAGAACGCTGCTAATGCAGAAGGGCTTGTCGATTCAACTCATTTACAGCACGGGTAGAGATTTAGACATTGTGCCGCGTCGTGCCAACAAAGGATTAGCGATGTCATTCGTCCGTCAAAATTTGGGATTTGATCCCAGTCAGACGATCGCTTGTGGAGATTCTGGCAACGACATCGCCCTGTTTAGCCTCAACGAGGCCCACGGCATCATCGTCGGCAACGCTCACCCCGAACTGCTCACCTGGCACCACGAACACCCCAGCGAAACGCGCTATGTCGCAAAAGGTCACTGCGCCGCCGGAATCTTAGAGGGCCTACAATACTTCAATTTCCTATGATAGAAACCAAAGGGTGAAAGTCTAAAAGACTGTTGATCGAGTTCTTTCGCTGCGGTGTTCAAGTCTTCTGCCCCCCAACCCCCCATTCTGGGGGACTTCCGGACAATTTACTGCCTCATCCCTCTCGCGAAGCGTGCCGCCAGCGGCAACCCCTCCTCCCTCCTCCCTCCTCCCTCCTCCCTCCTCCCTCCATGATTGGCTATCTCAAAGGTACGATCGCTTCCATTCTCAAAAGCAGCAACCGAGTCACGCTGACCTTAGAAGTCAATCAAATTGGCTACGATTTGCAGATTGTGCCTCGTCTGCTTCAACAACTGCCCGACGTGGGCGAAGAGACTCAGATTTTTACGCATCTCCATGTGCGAGAAGATCAAATGATTTTATTTGGGTTTGGGGCGGCGGCCGAGCGCGATCTGTTTCGGCAGTTGGTCAGCGTCAGCGGGATTGGGCCTCAACTCGCCCTGGCGCTGTTAGACACGTTGGGACTCCAAGATCTGGTGCAAGCGGTGATTTCGGGTAACACTCGCCTCCTGTCTCGGACTCCTGGCGTGGGGGCCAAAACTGCCGATCGCATTGCCTTAGAACTAAAAACCAAACTCTCAGAATGGCGACAACAATCAGGACTCTCGATCGCCCCTGGTGCTGGCCCGACGGTCAACATTCAAGAAGATGTCGAAATGACTTTGTTGGCGTTGGGCTACACCGATAAAGAAATCATGCAAGCCCTGCAAGCCGTCGGACAAAATAGCGCCCTATCCAAATCTGACGATGCAGAAGCCTGGATTAGACAAGCGATCGCCTGGTTGAGCCAGTAAGAATTGTGGGCGTTGCTGAATCAGGGGCTGAATTGCCCCAAAGCGGCGGGAAACCCAAGGTTCAAAGTCCCCCAATTTTGGGGGATTTAGGGGGCGAAAAGATGGACACTTCCCACAGAGTCATCCCTCCAATCAGCAACGCCGAATTGTGCATTCAGCAAACCCGTTCAACAAATTCGCAGCGATTCAGCCGATCTACTTTAGCAACGGCATGATCTCGTCATACCAAGCCAGCCAGCCTGTTTCAAAGTGAATGCCGCGCAGTAGAGTCATATATTGAAACTTCAGCGTTTTGGTTAACGCCTGCGGATTTTTGAAGTGCTGGTTTTTGATCGCTTGATAGATCGCTAATTGCTGTTGATGTTGTTGGCGGTGGGCTTCTAGTTTGGAGACGATCGTCGATCGCGATACCAGATGCCCGACATAAAGCTTCACGAGTAAATCATCCTTGATGGGTGCCATCTCTTCAGATTCGGCGATCCATTGAGATAGCTGCTGTTTTCCCAACGCTGTCACTGAGTAGAGGCGTTTGTCGGGTCGATTGTCTTGTTGGATGGATTCGGCTTGCACCCAGGCTTTCTCCTCCAGGCGGTTGAGTTCTCGATAAATCTGTTGAAAACTGGCGCTCCAGAAGAAACCAACTGACCCTTCTACGGAGGGGTTAAATCGCTTGGCCAGATCATATCCACTGCTGGGAGCGCAGACCAAAACCGACAAAATCGCATAAGTAAGAGACATAAGTAACGGGTTGACATATTCACTAAGTTGAATATATCTTAGATTGTATACTCAATTTAGTGAATAATCTAATTATTGAGTATATGACTGAATCCATACATCGTTCATACATTCAAAAAGGTAAGCATCATGAACTACTCCATTCATCAGATCGAGTTGCCAGAACATCCAGAAGCCGTTGTGTTTGTGAATGGGATTTTGAGCCGCGATCGCGGCGGCTTTTTTTGGCTATGGAAAAATCTGCCCTGGATTAGAAGTTCTACTGCCAATGCAAAAGGCTGTGTGCAGGTCAAAGCAGGTCTGTGTGGGGCGGGCGAAGTGATCATGGTGAGCTATTGGCGATCGCAGCATGATCTAAGACAATTCTTTCAAGGAGACGCTCACCGCAAAATGATGCAGTTTGTCCTCAAAAATCCCAATAGTCTTTGTTTGTACAACGAAACTTATCAACCGGAACGCAGCGGTAAATACAGTCACGAACCCCAAGGAATGGCAATGCTGTATGCAATGTCAAAATAAAATAACCAGCCAGTGAACCACCCACAGAAACCGTTCTGATTCACTAATCGAAGTGCTGAAGAACAAGCCGATCGCATTGCAATCAATTGTTTCTCGACGGCTCCCCTGTTAACGTGAATTCGATAGAGTTTTTTCGCTTCGGTATTTAACGCTTCTGCCCCC
>NZ_JBJPHS010000111.1:0-18436 GCF_052939495.1 Phormidesmis sp. 146-12
TTAGGGGGCTGCCTGGAGTGATCGCCACAGCGAGGGATTTCATCGAATTCACGTTTCTCTTAACGCGATGTGAACTCAATGAGATTGTTCGCTTAGATTGCCGAGTCGGGTTGCTTCCTAAATTCCTATGGGTAAGAGACTCTGAATCGACGGCCTCGTCCAAAAGTTCCCAAAATTGGGGGGTTGGGAGGCAGAAGCCGTAAACAACGAAGCCCAAAAACGCCTCAAATTGGCACTAAAAAAGCCCGGAAGCATAACACCTCCAGGCCAACCGAGATCTTTTGGGCGAAACTACTTCATCAGACCCAGCAACTCGTTTTGCTGAATGGCAGGTGCCACAAAGGAGAACTGAGGCAGAGTTTCGAGGTGCTGATTAGCCACAACCGGAACCGCACTTCGGACATGAGCCGCAATTTGGACGGTCTTCACATCGTAGGTTTGCGTGATCAGCTTGGGATAGAGACCAATCGCGACGATCGGCAGCAGCAGACAAGCCGCAATAAAAGACTCACGGGGCTTGGCATCTAGCAAAACTGCGCCCGCGATCGCCTTGCCTTCTTCGCCATAAAACATTTCGCGCAGCATCGAGAGCAGGTAAATCGGAGTCACAATCAGACCCACCGCCGAAAGCAGCACAATCACCGCTTTGAAAGAAGAACTATAAGCATCACTGGTTGTGAACCCTAAGAAGACCGCTAGTTCGCCGACAAATCCACTCATCCCAGGCAGTGCCAGCGAGGCCATCGACCCGATCGTAAAGAGCGCAAACACACTGGGCATCTTTTTCGCCAAACCGCCCATCTCATCTAGATCGAGCGTGTGGGTGCGATCGTAGGTGACCCCTGCCAAGAAGAACAGCGCCGCCGCGATCAGTCCGTGGGACACCATTTGCAACACCGCCCCACTCATTCCCAGGTCGCTAAACGAAGCCAATCCCAGCAGCACAAAGCCCATGTGCGAGATCGAGGAGTAAGCCATCCGCCGCTTCAAGTTACGTTGGGCAAAGGAAGCCAGCGCCCCGTAGACGATGTTGACGATGCCCAAAATAGCCAGCACTGGAGCAAAGTAGACGTGAGCGTGAGGCAGCATCTCCAGGTTCATGCGAATCAGCGCATAGCCGCCCATTTTGAGCAACACGCCCGCCAGCACCATTGAAACGGGAGCAGAGGCTTCGCCGTGAGCATCGGGCAGCCAAGTGTGGAATGGGAAAATCGGCAGCTTGACTCCGTAGGCAATCAGCAACGCTCCGTAAACGCACAGTTCAAAGGTTAAGGAGTACTCTTTCAGCCCCAATTCCTGCATGTTGAAGGTGACGTGATCCCCATAGAAGGCCATCGCCAAGGCAGCAATTAGGATAAAAGTAGAACCGATCGCCGTGTAGAGAATAAATTTAGTCGCTGCATACATGCGTTTTGGGCCACCCCAGATTGCGATCAGAATGTAAACCGGAACCAGTTCAATTTCCCACATCAAAAAGAACTGAATCATGTCCTGGGCACAAAACACCCCAATCTGAGCCGCATACATCACCAGCATCAAAAAGTGAAATAGGCGGGGCTTTTTGTCTACTCTCCAGGCTGCCAAAATCGAGAGCGTGGTCACCAATCCTGTCAAAACGACCAGGGGCATTGAAATGCCGTCTACTGCGAGAGACCAATTAATGCCCAACTGAGGAACCCAAGCGTAGCTCTCAGTGAGTTGAAACGCTGAATTCTGGAAGTCGTAGTGGTTCCAAAAGCTGTAGACAATCAGGGCGAGATCAGTCAGCGCTACGCCCAGCGAATACCAGCGAACCGTCTTGCCCTGCTTATCGGGAATGACCGGAATGAGGAGAGACGCTACCAGGGGCAGCAGAATGATCGTTGTTAGCCAGGGGAAGTGTGTACTCACGATGAGAACCTAAACAATTTTGTAGGGAGGACGCTGTTTACTGTTCGTTGTGAAGCTTCTTTGCTGAGTCTGTATCCCCGTTATCGAAGGTGGAAAGCCTGTAGAGTGCCAGACTCAGAGCGATAGGGGGGAAGCGGGAGTGGCGGTGTAATCGGGGTGTCTCAGGGTGAGGCGGTGACTTTCCACAAATCCCAGGGGTTGACAGACCAGGTTAGAGGCGTTTCAGAAGTCAATGAGGATTTATACTTACTGACCTATCTTACCCACAAATCATTAAGAAATGTAAAGCTGTGCAACGCTTTTGATTTGAAGTTCGATCGGCTTTCCATAGAAATCTTTGATGCACTCATGTTTTGCAGGGTTGATATCGCTGAATCTAGAATCAAGTGGTTGTCCACCCTTTCCGTAACATTCCTTAATATTGTAGTTGTTAAGAGATGTAAAGCGGAAAAACTTAACAATCGCCTATAACGGTTGCTCAAAGCCAGTTGTGAGCCATTCCCAAGTCAGCACAAAAAAAGAGGCAGTAAAAGTTGCCCCTCCCAGTCTCGGTATTTTCCGCAAAACCGCCCGTCAGGTTGCAGGTTTATTGAAATATTCAGTCGTCATCAGACCCGATCGACTCGATCGTCGCGTGTAGTTTTTCATCATGTAGCTGAGGTCTTCAGGGTTGAGCGACACGGACACCGCATCACTTTGGGTCACAACGCCCGCTTCATAGAGGTCAAAGAGAGCTTGGTTCATCGTTTGAGAGCCGTCTTTACCTTCTTCCATCAGTTGATAAATCTCATCAATACTGCCCTTTTGCAGGTAATCGCGAATCGTATCGGTGTTGAGCATAATTTCCATTGCGGCGGTGCGGCCGCCTTTGACCGTTGGCACCAAAGCCTGACCAATCACTGCTTGCATGGCTTCGACGATTTGCATTCGTACAATGTCTTGCTCGTCAGGCGTGTAAAAGTTGAGTAGGCGCTTAAGGGCGTTGACCGTGCCTTTGGTGTGGAGTGTTCCCAGTACCAGGTGTCCCGTTAGCGCAGCCCGAATCGCCGTATCCACGGTTTCTCGATCGCGCATCTCCCCAATCAGAATAATGTCGGGATCTTGTCTCAGAGCAGCTCTCAGCGCTTCTTTAAATTCTTGAGTGTGTAGCCCGACTTCTCGCTGGGTAATCAGACATTGGTTAGAAGTATGAACGTACTCGATCGGGTCTTCGATCGTCACAATTTTGCGCGGCAGCGTATCGTTAACATGGCGCAACATGGCGGCCAGCGTCGTTGATTTTCCAGAGTTGACAGGGCCGGTGACCAGGATGAGTCCCTGCCGCTCTTCTGCGAGTCTGCACAGGACATCAGGCAGCCCCATCTTGCCCACAGTCGGCACTTCTAAAGAAATCAACCGCAACACCATCACGCCGCCCATAATCGACTGAGCGCAGTTGACCCGACAGCGGACTAATCCTTTGTAAAAAACGGCGGTGTCGAGTTCTTGCCGACTGCGAAAGTTGTCTTTTTGTTCTGGAGACAGCACCTCCTCCAAAAATTCCTCAAATTGGCGAGGCGTAATCACTCCATAATTTTCTTGCAGGCGGATATGTCCTTGAATCCGGTAGCGCGGCACCTCACCCACCTGGAGGTGAATGTCAGAAGCGCCTTTTTTGCAGGCATCTTCGACCATGCCGCGAATCGTGCCCTGTTGCTCAATCTCGCTGCTGGGCTGATCGAGGGCAATCGAACTCAAACTCATCGCCTGAACGCCCTGTGTCGTCGGCCCACAATTGACGCGCCCCTGCATAAAGCCAGGAATTTGTACATTGGTATCCAGCTTTTGGGTCTCTAGATACTGCTTAAGCTGAGGCGCTGTCAAAACTTCTTGAACGTAATGACTAAAGCGATCGGGGGTCAAGATCGGTAGATGGTCTTGCGGAATCAGCTTTCCGTGGACGCGAAAGAACGGCGATCGACCAATCTGCATGTAAAGGGCCGTCGCACCCTGATTATAGGCATCCTGAATGAGTAGCCGAATCGAGGTGGTCGTCTGGGGTGCAGGGTCAGTAGAAACCTGGATCGCAGTCATAGCAAATCGCGTCGAGAGTTAATAAGAAAAAGCGGTCTAGTCAAGCTAAATAGTCAATCTAAAACTGATCAGACACTCATCAAAAACAGAAACACACTTGGAATCAGCTTAAAAACTGTTTCGTAGATTTTAGTTGAGAAATCAGTCAAACTACGCTGAAAAAACTCTAAAGGGATGAATTGCGCTTTTAATGACTCGATCGCTGAAAGAACGGAGGCGTTTTTGACAGGAGTGCTTCTATCTAAGGTTAAGTTGTAGCTTATAACGGATGACTCTTTTGGTAGAAAATTGTTCTCGTTACGATCGTTTAACTCCTGCTGTAGGGGACAATATCCCCTGAGTCGCTTTGATCAAGTAGCCGATTTGACCATAGCTGTAAACAAGATTTTCAAACCGCTGCGCAGGATCAGATACAAACTTGACCGCTTTGTACAGTCCCCGAATCAAACGCTCCCCGCCACGACGAAACTGCCCCAGACCTGCCTCGCCTGCGAGTTGTTCGCGGTAACATTCACTAATTCCTTGCCACCAGCCTCGACTGAGAAACCAGCTTTGATTGACGCGCTCAGGAGCAACATGGTGAGCTACCAGCGCATCGGGTAGATAAGCAACCTGCCAGCCCGTTTGCAAGGCCAGATTCGTCATGTGCAGTTCTTCGTTAGAAAGCAGGTTTTTGCCGACGCGGCCGAGGTTGGGATCAAAGCCACCAATTTGGTCTAAAAACGTTCGCCGAATTGAATAATTTAACCCTCTAGGAGTCAAACCGGGACGATCGACATACACTAGCGAATCTCCCAAATCGTAAGCACCCAGGTTGCCAGCCAATCCATCAGAGAGCCAGGGCGGAGGAGTCATATCATTCACCCAGAGTAAGGTTACCTTGCCGCCTGCGATCGCCAGCTTCTCATTCTGCTGATAGGCTTCGTAGAGATGTTTTAGCCAGTCAGGAGTGGCGATCGCGTCATCATCCAAATAAGCCAGAATCTCACTGTTTGCCGCTTTTGCCCCCGTGTTTCGAGCAACCGAAAGTCCGGTAATTGGCTCGTATACGTACTTTAACCGGGGATCGCTCAAGCGAGCTTCGACGACTTCGCGGGTACGATCGCTCGACGCATTATCCACCACCACCACTTCAAAATCGGCAAATGACTGGGAGAGGAGACTGTCGATCGCGAGTCCCAAATAGTGATCCCGATTGTGGGTACAAATGATGGCAGATACCTGGGGGTCGGGCATGGTTTCAGTTTCCAGAGAGGGTTTGACGCTTGGAGTTGTCTACATCACAACACACACAGGCAAGATCAAGATCCGTAGAATTCTGGTTAAACTTTGCAGGGACTGTAGCGCGCTTAAAGTTTTTGTCCTGATGCCTACTCTTTAAGATGGCTGTGCATGACGACGAGGGTTTCTGAAAGTTGATTGAGGCGAGTTTCGAGGTGTTGTTTGCGTCCAAGCAGCTGACGAAGTTTTTGGTGACGGGCGATCGCTAGGCTCAGACTCGGCACCTGTTCGGGAGGACAAGGACAAGACCAAAGCTGACCGTCTGCATTCAGCCCACACAATCGATAGCCTGTTCGCAGCGTTTCACAAGTCACTTGCTGATCCGGACTGGCACAGATTTCTTCGATGTAGTCCAACAAGCGATCGACTTCGGCGTGACGCAAAACCGAGGGATCGACCTCTGGCTCTTGAGAATGCGACTCTAGCCAACCGTCTACGATCGGGCCTTCCAGATAGAGATCTTGAATCTGACGCAAAATTTGGTGATGCTCAGTCTGCCAACTCTCGACGGTGGTTTGCAGTTCTTTAAGTAGATTGCTGGCTAGAAAGGGATTGGCCCCATTTTTGTGGCTGCTAAAGGTGGGCGTTTTGAGCCTGGGTAGATTAGGAATTTTGGATTCTGACGGCTCGACAGTGAAAGGCTGAACAAAGACTTTTTCTGCGTCCAGAGTAACGGTTTGAGTCGCGGACTCCTCTGGGGCAGAAAGTTTGGCGGGAGCGATGGCGGCTCTGACGGGCTTGGTCGCTGGTGGCTTGGTCGCAGCTCTGGGTTGCACCTCAAACGACAGCGCCTTGGTCGCACTTTGAGCAGAAGCGTTGGGAGCACTCACGGATGTCGAGCCAGGAACCTTAACCGTTAGCTGATTCAACGTTTCTTCGATTCGTCTTAGTTCTCTTTTCATAATTTCGCCACAACCACTGCCGGAACTCAAACCCGATGTCCTTGTGTAGTGGTTAATTGTAGCGGTGAAACTAGCGAGGATACCTATTTTCTTAAAAAAATACTGACAATTCTTTAGATTTTTTCTTCTAAAGGCTGACAAAAGGTTTGCACCCCTGTCTTGAGAACGTAGATAGCCACCGGGATGACCAGATTAGAAGGAATCTCGGTATCGGCAGCGATCGCGTCCATCACGTCGCCTGACAGCCCATCTTCTAGCCCTTCTTTAATCTCGGTATGACAGAGAATATGTCGCCAGCGTTTGGCTAACCCTTCGATCCAGCGCTCGTTGGTGTCGGGTTCTTGCCCCGCTCGAATCGCTAATGAGATTGCTGCATCTTCTAAGTCGCCGTCACAGTCCTCAATGACTCTCAACGCTTCCAGAGCAGCGGGGTGGTCAGCTAATTCTGAGCGAAAAAACTCAAGCTCTTGAGGCGTGACAACAATCAGAGTCATGGTGCGATGAAATTATGCTTCGGGGTCTAGTTCTTATGATACGAAAGGGATGAGGGAATGGGTCGGAATTTTTCAAGTGGGGTTGAGATGAGTGACGATCGTCTCCACTGTCAACTGAAGCGATGTGATCATCGTCTTGAGATCTGCCACATCACTGCTCAAATGCTCTAATCGACATTCGATCGCTTTGAGGTCGGGTTGACTTGTTTGCCAAAGTGAACACTTGAGGGCTGAGAGAATCTTTTCAACGGTCGAAAAGGTTGGTTCGTACTGAGGATCATTCAAAATGCGGTGAATTTGTTGCGTATAGCCCAGGGCGCTTCCTCCATGCTCTTTGGCGATCTCTGCCGAGATTTTGCGAATACTCATGCCCTGAGTTTTCATCATTTCTCGAATCACCTCCACCACTTGTCCTTGCATAAATTTGCCTATTCCACTACTCTTTTCTGAAGAACTTGAATCAACTGAGTGACCTGCGCCGATCGGTGAGGGTCATTTTTTTTTAATTGCCACGAAGTTTTTTTTGATGCGTTGCTGGCAAATTTGCGGTTTAACGTCTTTCATCAGGTGGGGAAATCGAGGAGCGTTTCTAAATTTGCAGACGATTCATCGAACTGAAGTTAGTTTCACACTTTCAAACGTGAAAGCTCCAAACGTGAAAGCTTCAAACGTAAAAGCAGCAGAACTTAAGTTGCTCCACTGCTTATCCTTAAATCAATGACTGAGATTACAGACCAACCAATTCGCGGGATTCGAGTCCGGTTAGCTGTTGGGCGATCGTAAGACGGGTTTCTAGTTTGGCGACGCTAAACTCATTGCGTAAATGCTCTAAATGAGCCAGGGCATTCGATTTTTCGGTGGTGGCCCGATTGAGAGCATCGACGGCGCGGGAGTATTCTTGGTTGACTTGCAGCACTTCAAATCGGCGGGCTTTGCGCTGGTTGTCGTTTTTAAGCGCAGTTTCAAAAGCCACCACCATATCGGCATTGCCTTCTAATCGAGCGATGTGTTGACGGACTTCAGCGATGTGTTGCTCCAATTCATTCACATGTTGGGCAGCTTGAGCGATCGCAGCGGGATATTGACCTAAACGAAGTTTCATGACGGCATTCCTCGAAGATTGGTGTGGTCAGTAGCGGACTGAGCGTTTAATCAACGCTGGACTACGAACAACGGACAAAAAGCAGCCCTTAAGCCACGAGTTCTTGAAGCTGGGGGAGCGTCGATCGCTCCGAGTTACCCGCAAGGGGTCGAGTTGGCAACTCGTGTGTGTGAACTGGCTGGGAGGCAGGAGCCGCTTTTTCTAAAACTTGGACTTCGATCTTGACGGCGACCAAATAAGAGCCAGCTTGCTCACCCACGGCTTCGGCAATCAGTTCGGCAATGGCGGGGCGATCGGCGGTAATGGGGTCACGCAAAGAGCAACGATCCCATTCGTACTTGGCGGCGGGGTCAAGGTGCAGAATGTAATGTTTGGTCATGACATGAGAACCTGAATCATTTGTACTATTGTAGTTCAAGACCACAACGATTGACAAGGGGAAGAGAGGCAGGAGGCGGGAGGGGTGAGGCGGGAAATCAGGCGGCGACTCCTTGCGGGTGACTCGAAGCGATCGCGGCTTCTCGTTTGGCTTTAGGAGCGGCAACAGGGGGCTTGGAGTTAAGACCAAACTGTTTGGTGTCTTGTCGATCCCAGTAAGCGAGAGCTTTAGCTAAGTCGGTGTGACCTAGAAGCTTGATTTCGTAAGGTAAATGGGTGATAAATTGACTTTTTTGTAGCTGAAAAAGGTAGCCAGAAACCGTCAAACGTTGGGCAAATTTTTGGGCCTGAGTGATGTTTTCAAAGCCGAAGTAGCAAAATGCTTGGGGCTTGATTAGCTGAAAAGGCAGCCTGACCACTAAAACTCTGGGGGAAAGATATTGCCCAACTCGTCCTCTTTGTAAGGAGAAAAAGCGACCAATTTGCATAGATTGAAGCACTCTTTTGTATAAGTATATTGTAGCCAATGCTCACTACAGATTTTGGGGTTTGAGTGGTGCAATTACCGTCTTCAAACGCTCCGACTGGACGCAGGATTTTGCCCGTCAAGGGTGGCTTTCCGACTTCAGTTAAGATTGAGAGAGGTCAAGTAAAAGCGCTGAGGATTTAAAGTTGGCATTCGCTGAGGGCGATCTCTTTGAGTCAACTCCAAAAGGTCGCTGACAAAGTTTGCTCACACCAGGCTGAAACCTGCTTGCGATGGGAAACAACTCAACTGATTCCTATTATAGTACACACGTACTGAACAGTGTAACGACGGAGTGGTTCAGTTGACAGGTTTAAAGAATCTTTACAATTGAGCAGAGATTTGTGCCATGCTCATTAAGCGCAGAACAAGCTTCTGGTCTGGACTTGACTTACTTATGGAACCTGATGAAGGATAAATCGGGGTTCATAGCCTCTTCAGGGATGGTCTCCGTATACGCAAACTCACGCTTCAGCAGCCTCTTGTCCGCCTGGTCTAATGCCTTGTGACTGGCATCGCGATCGCTTGCGGCTGATTTAAGACGATCGCCTGCGGGGCACTCAAAGCGATCTCACCTGTGTTAGATTCACCCTGAGAAATAAAGGTGGCTGACTCTGGAGTAGATCACTCTGAAGATTGCAGGCTAACTTTTTAAGAGGGGAACGAATCCCTCACACCCACATTTGACTTTTCTGAGGAAACAACTTCATGACTGCAACTCCCGTCCGGGCGAAGTACGAAATCAAAGACATCTCGCTTGCGCCTCTTGGTAAACAGCGGATTGAATGGGCTGGGCGGGAAATGCCTGTCCTCAAACAGATTCGCGATCGCTTTGCCCAAGAGCAGCCGTTTGCTGGAGTCAAAATTACTGCTTGCTGCCACATCACGACCGAAACCGCAAATCTGGCGATCGCCCTCAAAGCGGGTGGTGCAGATGCAATTCTCATTGCCAGCAATCCACTCTCGACCCAAGACGATACGGCAGCCAGTCTGGTCGCAGACTACGAAATTCCTGTCTTTGCCTTTAGAGGTGAAGATGCAGAAACCTATCATCGTCATGTTCAGATTGCGTTGGATCACCGTCCCAACATCATCATTGACGACGGCTGTGATGTCGTAGCCAGCCTGGTGCAACACCGCAAACACCAACTCGCTGACCTGATCGGCACGACCGAAGAAACCACGACAGGAATTGTGCGGTTGCAGGCGATGCTCCGCGATGGCGTACTGACCTTCCCGGCGATGAACGTCAACGATGCGGAAACCAAGCATTTCTTTGACAATCGCTACGGCACAGGCCAATCCACGTTGGATGGGATCATTCGGGCGACCAACATTCTCTTGGCGGGCAAAACGATCGTCGTCGCGGGTTATGGCTGGTGTGGCAAAGGCACGGCAATGCGGGCGCGAGGCATGGGTGCCAACGTAATCGTGACAGAGATCAACCCTGTAGCGGCGATCGAGGCTGTGATGGATGGTTTTCAGGTGATGCCGATGGCGGATGCGGCAGCGAAGGGCGACATCTTCATTACCGTGACGGGCAACAAGCATGTGATCCGGGGCGAACACTTCGACGTAATGAAAGATGGCGCGATCGTTTCCAACTCTGGTCACTTTGACATTGAAATCGATCTCGAAGCCCTGAAAGAACGCACCACTGATGTGCAAACCGTTCGCAACTTCACCGAAGAGTACAAGCTCAAGGGTGGCAAGTCGATCGTCGTTTTGGGCGAAGGTCGTCTGGTTAACCTGGCGGCGGCTGAAGGGCATCCCAGTGCGGTGATGGATATGAGTTTTGCAAACCAGGCGATGGCGGCTGAATATCTCGTCAAAAACAAGGGCAAGCTGACCCCTGGCGTTTACTCGATTCCTCAAGAGTTGGATCAAGAGATCGCTCGCTTGAAATTGCAGGCAATGGGCTTCTCGATCGATACCCTCAGCGCTGCACAAACCGAGTACATCAACTCCTGGACTTCGGGCACCTGATCGTTAGCCTGAATCGGTAAGGTTCTAGATCAAAAAGTCTGAATTGAAAAGGATGGGGGATTCAGTTTCCCTGTCCTTTTCTGTCATTTTGGGTGAGTGTTCTCCTAGATTTGCAACTCCTCAAAATTAAGCGTCTGGTACACTAATCCAAATGGTGTTCGGGGAGATTTTCTAAATGGTTAGAATTAGATCTTGAGAACATTATTTTTAGTGTTATCAACTCTTGTCTCCATCAAGTGCTATGACTGACTCTCAACCCAATCTAACAGAGCTTCGTCAGCAGCTAATTGAGAACTATCAAAACTTGGCGGCTCCCGATCGAGCGATCGTTCAGTTGCTTTCAGTCATCTATGAGCCAGTCAGTCGAACTGCATTTCTAAACTGCGTCAACCACACCGGGACACGAGATGCACGAGACAAGGCGTTTGTTAGTTCGACGTTGAAGGTTTATCTCGATCGCTTACTCGAATCTCAATTAATTATTCAGCAGGGCGGACAGGGGCCTCAGTGCAATCCGCTATTGGTGGAAGTTGCCACTCGTGATGCTCTAAAGGCGGGACGGTTTGAGACGTTTGTGAGTGCGATCGAGCGATTTTTACCCATTCCTCAACGCTGGAAAGACCAGGGGCCACGTAACTTTAAGAATGAACAACAACTGATTCGCGAAGTTCGGATTGGACTCTATCGCAAAGATGTTAAACACATCGAGCAACAGTTAGAAGATTACGAAAGATATAGCTACCATCTCAACAAAGTTTCAATTGGCGACATTCTAACGCGGGTTTGCAACAATCCCTTTGATGCCGATTGGTTTTGCACATTGCCCCAGGAATTGTATGAAACGGCCCTGATTTGTATTCTCAACGATTCGCTTCTAAATTTGACTCCTGCACCTGAAGCCTTTTCGCTGCTGCGATCGGAGTGTGAGAAAGCGTCGAGTGCCGACATGCAGCGCATTCTGCTTACCGAACAGTTGCTCCTGCGGGGTCAGTTGTCACAAGCTCAGGAAATCTGCGATCGCTTCTCTGAGCCTTACCGCACCCGCACCGCCGCTCTGAGAGGATGGCTACATTTTTTGCGGGGAGAAGATGACGCGGCAATTGGAGAGTATACGATCGCCCTCACCGCTCTCCAGAAAGGCCACGGCAAAAAGAAAGCTTACCTTCACTCAGTCGGTGGACTGTTTTTTGTATTAGCCTTGCTCAGAAAGGGATCGGGCGATAGTCTCAAACGAGCCGAAATCTACGCAGGGCTGGGACGACAAGCAAAACACTGGCTCAGTACGATCTATGTGGCGCTAGAAAAAGTCGCTCAATTTCAGCAGGGCGATCTCTCGCAAAAAGAGTTTGTAATTAGCCTGGCTCCCGACTCAAACAGTCACAGTTTAGAGATTCTGTTTCTGGCGCTGTGCGTTTTGTGGGTGGATGCCAACTATGCCAAAACTCATCTGCCTAAGCTGCTGGAGCCGTTTTATCGCAAAGCTGAATCCGCTGAATATCGCTGGCTCATGCTGGAAACGGGCGAAATTTTGTTGCGGCTCAAACCTCGCAGTCCATTAGGTAAAGTGCGTCAAGAAAATGGCATTGTTCCTTTGGCTGGTTTGATTCAACATCAGGAGCCGTGGGAACTCTGCCTGACTGCCTTGACCAATCTGCACAAAGACCCCCAGCCTGCCGCCAAATCTGAAACTCATCAACGTCTCGCCTGGTTTGTCACCTACTCAACGTCGGGCTGTCTGCTCCAACCACGTGAGCAAGCCCTCAACGCCAAAGGAGAATGGGGCAAGGGTCGCAATATCGCCCTCAAACGGTTGACCAATCCCAATAGTTTTAGCTATTTGACGCAGCAGGATGTTCAGGTCTGCTCTCACCTCAAAGCCTACAACTATGGTTACTACGGTCAGATCGATTATGCCTTTGGCGAACGAGCGATCGTTTCTCTCATCGGTCATCCACTCGTTTTTTGGGACGCAACGCCAGCGACGAAAATTGAAGTCGTCAAAGGAGAACCCGAACTCCTGGTCAAAAAAGGCAAAGGGGATCAGTTAACGCTACAGTTTTCACCCGACCTCAAGGGAGACAAAAAGATTCTCGCCATCAAGGAAACTCCGACTCGTCTGAAGGTCATCGAAATCACCGCCGAACATCGACGAATTGCGGAAATCTTGGGTAAGGAAAATCACTTACAAGTGCCCACAGCCGCCAAAGAACGGGTACTGGCTGCGATTCAGGCGGTCTCTAGCATTGTGACGGTGCATTCTGACATTGGGGGCGGTGTCGTTGCCGAAGAAGTGTCCTCTGATCCCAAACCTCACATTCACCTGTTGCCTGCGGGGACGGGGCTAAAAGTGGCGGTGTTGGTGCGTCCGTTTGCTCAAGGTGGCTCTTATTATCGTCCGGGGGCGGGTGGGGCGATCGTTCTGGCAGAGATCGAAGGTAAACGGCTCCAAACCACACGAAATCTGCGCGAAGAAAAGCAATTGGCCCAGAGTGCGATCGAGGCTTGTTCCACTTTGTCTCACTATGAAGAATTCGATGGAGAATGGCTCATTGAAGATCCAGAAGATTGTTTAGAGTTACTTTTAGAACTGCAAAATATAGCCGATCGCGTCATTTTAGAATGGCCTCAAGGTGAAAAACTGCGCGTCAGTCATCATGCTGGACTGAATGACTTTAAACTAAAAATTCAACGTCAAAATGATTGGTTTGATACCACAGGTGAAGTGAGGCTGGATGACGATCGTGTTCTCGATATGCAACGCTTGATGGAATTGGTGGGACAAAGTTCGAGTCGATTTATTCCGCTTGGTAATGGTGAATTTGTCGCCCTGACGCAAGAGTTTCGCAAACGGTTGGATGATCTGCGAACCTATGGGGACAAACAGGGAAAAGGGCTACGAATTCATCCTCTGGCGGCTTTGGCGATCGAAGACTGGATTGACGAAGTGGGCGATCTCAAAGTCGATCAACACTGGAAAGCCCACATTCAACGCCTCAAAGAAGTGCAAACCCTGGAACCAGACTTACCTTCCACTTTGCAAGCTGACCTACGCGACTATCAGATCGACGGCTTTCGCTGGATGACGCGGCTGGCTCATTGGGGGGTGGGTGCTTGCCTCGCAGACGATATGGGACTGGGCAAAACTCTACAATCGCTGGCGGTAATTTTGACTCGTGCGCCCCAGGGTGCCACGCTGATTGTCGCGCCTACGTCGGTTTGTATGAATTGGATGAGCGAGGCCCAACGATTTGCACCGACGCTGAATATGATTCAATTTGGGAGCGGCGATCGCCAAAAAGTATTAGACGATTTGCAGCCGTTTGATGTGTTGGTGTGCAGCTATGGCTTGTTGCAACAAGAAGAACTGGCGGAAAAATTGGCTAAAGTTTCCTGGCAAACGATCGTCTTAGACGAAGCCCAATCGATCAAGAATTTTGCAACCAAGCGATCGCAAGCCGCGATGAATTTGCAGGGCGGATTCAAACTATTGACGACGGGAACGCCGATCGAAAATCATCTTGGCGAACTGTGGAATCTCTTTCGCTTTATCAATCCCGGTTTGCTTGGTTCGTTAGAAAGTTTTAATCAACGATTTGCTACTCCGATTGAGAAATATGGCGACAAACAAGCCCGCAACCAACTCAAAAAACTGATTCAACCCTTTCTCTTGCGCCGTACCAAAAATCAGGTGCTAGAGGAACTCCCGTCTCGAACGGAAATCGTGCTAAACGTCGAGCTAAGTTCTGAGGAAATGGCATTTTATGAAGCGCTGCGCCGAGAAGCCATTTCTAAACTGTCAAACAGCGATGCGGCCGCGGGACAAAAACATCTGCAAGTGTTAGCAGAAATCATGAAGCTACGTCGCGCCTGTTGTAATACACAGTTAGTCAGTTCTGATATGACGTTGCCCAGTGCCAAACTACAACTGTTTGGAGAAGTCCTCGCAGAGCTATTAGACAACCGCCACAAAGCGCTGGTATTCAGTCAGTTTGTTGATCATTTGCATCTGATTCGCGACTATCTCGATCGCCAAAATATTCGCTATCAATATCTGGATGGCAGTACCCCGGCGGGCGATCGCAAAAAACGAGTCGATGCCTTTCAATCGGGCAATGGCGATGTGTTTTTAATCAGCCTCAAAGCTGGAGGAACCGGACTCAATCTCACCGCCGCCGACTATGTAATTCACATGGATCCGTGGTGGAATCCTGCTGTAGAAGATCAAGCCTCCGATCGCGCCCATCGCATCGGTCAGCACCGCCCTGTCACCATTTATCGACTCGTGGCGGAGGGTACGATCGAGGAGAAAATCGTCAATCTCCACCACCACAAGCGCGACCTGGCCGACAGTTTATTAGAAGGAACAGAGATGAGCGGCAAAGTCTCCACAGATGAACTATTGCGGTTAATTAGTGAGGGATAAAAGAAGGAATAAAGGATGAATCGTTTACGGCTCAGAATTGACGTGTGGTGAAATGCCGCAATTGTAGATTTTGAAACGCCTATAAATCCTCCATAAGCCAGAGATTTTGAACTACAAATCTTGTCTTAAAGTCCCCCAAAACTGGCAGCTTGGGAGGCAGAAGCCCCAAACAACGAAGCCAAAAAACTCAATCAAGCAAACGTTATTAACTCTGGCATCTTTACCCTTCATCCCTCATCCCTCATCCCTCATCCCTTCTTTCATCCCTCATCCCTTCCCAGAAAGTCACCAGCTTTAAGTGATCGGGATTTTTGATCAACTCCTTGGCTAACAAGTAACCCGCGATCGTCCAGGTCTGAAATTTTCGCGCTTCTTTGCCGATGAGCCGACCGTCTGGGCCATCGTAATATTCAGCCCATTGGTCTTGGACGAGCCGACGTTCTGCAACGGCGATCGCATGGTGAGCCAATTCGCCTCGACCCATTTTTTTGGCCGCCGCTGTCAACATCCACAAAAGAACGGGCCAGCTTCCGCCATTGTGATATGACCAGGGACGATTCTTGGGATCAGCCCCCGTGACGGTCTGCCAATCCGAGTTTTCGAGGGCGGGATAACAGAGCTTCATCGGCATCTGACCCACCAGATCGCTCCAGCGTAGCTCGATCAAGTTGAGAATTTTGTGCGATTGTTGTTCAGTCGTTAGTGACAGGATAACCGCCATCAAATTGCCCAACGAAAAGAAGCGGCAATCAAGCTGGGACGGGCCCAAATTACCTGCCAAAAAGCCCCCCGCTTCGGGCAGCCAGTTAGCCAACCGATAAAACGGAATCGAGTCAGAATAAATGTTGAATTGATTCAGCGCTTCTTCGCCATATTCTTCGACTTGAAAGCGATAGATCACATTTAGCCGCTCTGGATCGAGCCAATAGTGTTCTCGTAGTTGTTTGAGCAACGGATCAAGACGGTTTTTGACGGCTCGAATCATAAACTGGTTTGTCTGATTGGGAGTCAGCAACTCCAAACTCGCTTTGAGCGCACCATAAAACAGCGATTGAATATCGAGCGGATGTCCATATAGGCCCATGCGACGATCGATCATACTAGCCGCATCAGGAACCAGCACCATCGGATACATATCAAATCGCGTCACCAAACACAGTTCTAAAACTAGACGAATGCCTTCTTGAAAATCTTCTCGCTCAACTAGCTCAGTGTCTTGAGTCGCAATCACATAAGCGCGCAGCAAAATCACCCACCACAAACAGGCATCCGCGGGAGCCACTCGACCGATCGCATGATCGCCAAAGTCCGCTTTGATGTATTCTTGCCCGTTAAATGACGCAATTTTGAAACTAGCAGGCATCAAGCCACGACTGGGTTTTGAGCAGTCTAGCTGTCCTGTTTTGGGCTGTAATTTGAGCGTGACTTCTAAAAAATTGCGGACAATCTCAGGTCTGCCCTGCATTAAAAACAACAGTGCCGAAGAAATAAAATCTCGAATAAAACACTGGTCATAATTCAATGCCGCAATCTCTGGATCAAGGGCGGCGATCGTGCCCACGGGTTGTCCTTGATAATAGACAATGGATTCTTCAAGTGCTTGCCATGCTTGCTCTTCGATGGATAAATTGCCCAATCCTCGCGCCTCTCTAATAGATTAAAATTAGACCTCGTTCATCCTAAATCAATCGCCCCAGTTTCATCTGCAATTCATGAACAATTCATAGTCATTCACAGTCAAACTAGAACGCTAACGTCAATGCTAATTTCAAACTTAACCATTTACTAGAGAAACACCAAGCTGAACCTCTAACCAACACAAACTAGAACCGTTCAAAAGCACTCAGTGGAATCTTAACTAAATTTGTACCTTCCCGATCGAGAGCCACTTACGACACAATAGAGAAAATAAGCACGATCGCTCAAGGGGATAGCATGGCGGAATATGACGTTGTGATCATTGGAGGTGGGGTAACAGGAACGGCCCTCCTGTATGCGTTGTCAAAGTTTACTGACTTAAAACGAGTCGCACTGTTGGAGAAGTATCCGACGATCGCAGCCGTCAATTCTAAAGCAACCAACAATAGTCAGACGATTCACTGTGGCGACATTGAGACTAACTACACGCTAGAAAAAGCGCTAAAAGTCAGACGGGCCGCTCGAATGCTGGTGCGCTATGGGGAGCAGTTGCCGCCTGCTGTTCGAGACCAGGTGATCTACAAGTTTCCTAAAATGGTGTTGGGAATTGGCGATTTAGAATGTGAGCTTTTGCACCATCGCTATACAGAATTTCAGCCTCACTTTAGCGGAATGCAGTTTTTAGAGAAAGCTCAAATCGCTGAGGTCGAACCCAATGTCGTCAATCTCAATGGACACGATCGCCCCGAATCTCTAGCCGCGATCGCCCTACTCAATGAATACACCGCCATCAACTACGGCACCCTGGCCCAATCCTTTGTAGATCAGGCACTAACGACTGACAAAACGATCGACCTGAGACTCGGAACTCAAGTGCAAGCGATCGAGCCAGTCGGCGAAAACTACCGGATCACGACGGCTGAAGACACCTTGATGGCGCGCTTTGTGGTCGTCTCGGCGGGGGGACACAGCCTATTGTTTGCTCACCGCATGGGGATCGGATTGGAGTATTCTTGTTTGCCGATCGCGGGCAATTTTTACTTTACGCCCCAGGTTCTCAACGGCAAGGTTTACACCGTCCAAAACGATAAGCTGCCTTTTGCGGCGATTCATGGCGACCCTGATGTGACGGTGCCCGGTAAGACGCGATTTGGCCCCACCGCCCTGCCGCTGCCCTTACTGGAACGCTATCACCTGGGGACGTTGGGCGAATATTTGGAAGTGCTGCGTCTGGATGGAAAAGTCGTTAGCGTTTTGTGGGATTTGTTAAAAGTGCCTGACATTCGTAACTACATTTTCAAGAATATGGCGTTTGAAGTGCCGCTGGTTGAGCGTCGTCTATTTTTACAAGATGCTCGAAAAATTGTGCCCTCGTTACAGTTGAGTGATCTACAATTCGCGCATGGTGTGGGGGGAATTCGTCCTCAGCTCATCGACAAAACGCAGCAAAAACTGATTCTCGGTCAGGCAGAAATCGACCCTGGAAACGGCATTCGGTTTAACATTACGCCTTCTCCAGGCGCAACCAACTGCCTCAACAGCGCCGAACAAGATTTGCTGAGAATCCAACAGCATTTGGGATGTCGATTTGAGCGATCGTGGTTTGAGTCTGAAGTTGGCATCACTTAAAGTTCGGTGAGGTCGATTAAGTTTTTTCGCTGCGTTGTTTGGATCTTTTGCCCCCCAACCCCCCAGGATGGTAGGGTTGATTTATTCTATGGGAAGGAAATGTAGGCTAAGAGA
>NZ_JBJPHS010000112.1:0-18241 GCF_052939495.1 Phormidesmis sp. 146-12
GGGCAGAAGCGTTAAATACCGAAGCGAAAAAACTCTATCGAATTCACGTTAATCTAGGCATCCCTAAATCCCCTACGAGCCGGGGACTTTGAACCAGAATTCTTTTCTTAAAGTCCCCCAGAATTGGCAGCTTGAGAGGCAGAAGCCGTGAACAACGAAGCAAAAAACTCTCATCGAATTCACGTTAAACCTCAGACTTGACCATCGTCTGACGAGTCACTTCTGGCAAACTGATCTGCTCAACGATCGGCGTACAGCCCAACCACTGACGAGAAATTTCCACAAAAGGCTTGGGCGAACCGCTGACGCAAAACTGAGTGGGCATCGCAGGGCGAGTGTGTTTCAGTCCTAATAAATCTAATTCTTGGGCCGCCGCAGCGATGACGTGAACCGCCGGATCAATTAACTGAATCGATCGCGGCAAAATGGCCTTTAACACGGGAGCCAAATGCGGATAGTGGGTGCAGCCATAAATCAGCGTATCGATTTGCTGTTCGAGTAATGGCGCTAGATAGGTTTGAGCAATGTGATAGGTGTAGGGTTCGTCAATCCGATTTTGTTCGATCAAGGGCACAAATTCGGGACAGCCCACTTGCCAAACTTCTGCGGTCGGATCGACTTCTAAAATTGCTTGACGATAAGCATTACTCGCAGCCGTCGCAGGCGTAGCAATCACCCCAATTCGTTTACCGACTTGAACCGCCGCTCTTGCCCCCGGCAAAATCAAACACACGATCGGTAAATCTGGAAACTCAGAGCGCACCTGCTCGATCGCCAACGCAGAACTGGTATTGCAAGCCACGATCACCATTTTTACGCCTTTGTGGGTCATCCAGGTGAGAATCTCCCGCACATACTGCACGATTTGACTGGGAGATTTTGTCCCGTAGGGCAACCGCGCCGTATCGCCAAAATAAAGCACCGACTCAAGAGGCAACTGACGGTAAAGCTCTCTCAACACAGTTAAGCCCCCGACACCGCTATCAAAGATGCCAATGGGGGCGTTACTAGAAGGTTTTGGGTCTAAATTAAAATTGGCTGGTCTGCTTGAATTTGAATCTTTGTTTGAATGACCGGACTGTCCCATTGTTGAATTTTGACTCCTCACACACACACTCCTTAATCTATCGCCAAGCAAATTAACGCATGTACTGTAGAATACCGCGAGCGATCGCTTCTGCCATCTGTCTGCGATAACTTGCTGTCGATAATTTAGCAGCATCGTCGCGTCCTGTCACAAATCCGACTTCAACCAGCACCGACGGCATTGAGGTTTTTCTCAACACATAAAATCGAGCCTTGCGAACGCCGCGATCTCGGACACCAGTACCCTGCAACACGCTATTGTGAATCGATTGGGCCAGCCCCAACCCGCTATCAAAGTAGTAGGTTTCGAGTCCGTTGATGTCAGGGCGGCTCATGCTGATTGCGTTAGCGTGAATGCTGACAAATAGAGTGGCGTTAACTCTTTCGGCCAGGGCGACGCGAGGTTCTAGATCGAGGTCAATGTCGTTCGATCGCGTCAAAACCGCCTGCACGCCCTGCTGTTCTAAAATCGCGGCAACTTGTCTGCTGATGTCCGTAACGATTTCTTTTTCCAGCAAGCCTCCAATTCCGACGGCTCCCGGATCAGGGCCGCCATGTCCTGGATCGATCACTACAACCCGCCGTCCGTTGGGCACTCGTGGCACCGTTGGAATCGGATTGGTCGCAGGCGGCACAGGAATCGTAGAACCCGGTGAACTGCTCGGAGGTGAAACCGCAAATAGCCCCGATCGCCGTAGTTGTAGGGCAAGCAGTTGCCGAGTTGGTTGGTTGATATCGCCAATTTGTACCCCGGCCGCTGGAGACAGCAAAATCGCCACCGTACGAGCATCTTCTTGTCTCAGCCGCACCTGTAATAACGGACTGTTGGCAGAAAGGCTCGGCCCGCGCACTGATCGATCCAACTGAGCCGACGGAACGGTGATGCGATAAGAACTAGAAGCCCGATCCCATCCAGCGGTATAGGTGATGGGACGATCAGCCCGAATCAAAAGTTGGCGACTGCCCTCATCCAATTCGACCGCTTGAATGGTAGCCACGCCGCCCTGATTTTGAGCGATGGGTGGCAGATTGTTTGGCGGATTGCTTGGTTGAGGCGTGGAGGCCGTCCCCAACTGGGGCAACAACACTAAGCCATTTGTCCCGCTGGAAGTCGCCTGCCAATCAGCGCTATTGGGCGAAACGGTCAGCGTCAAACGCACCACAGAAGCCTGAAGCTGAGACACCTGAAGCCGACTTGCCCCATTGCGATCGCTGATAAAGTTGCGAGAAGTCAGATTCGGCGAAAGGGCTGACCCGTATAGATCAATAAACATCTGTCGCCGATCGCTGCTTCTGATCGATCGCACTTGTGGAGTGCCCCCCGTCATGCGGATAAAAAACCCATCCGGGGTCGGCTGCACGTTTTGAATAAACGATCGAGTGCTAACACCGGGACTAGAAGAAATAGGCGACTGAGTGGGAACCGTCACAGAATTGTCAGGCGCGCTGGCAGTCCTGTCTACTTGCGGCGTGGGTAACTGGACGCTCCACTGTTGAGGTGTGTCCCCGCGAAATTTGACCTGGCTGGGGTCGATCGTATAGCCCGATGCCATCTCAACGACAATCCGCGTCGTGCCGCGATCGAACTGACCCACCCGCACCGACTTGATCGCCCCACTGTAAGATTCTGTGATGGCGGCGCGACCCAGTATAACCCCTGGTAAATCAATCACCAATCGAGTCGGATTTGCAATCAGTTGGGCCCTGGGCTGCACCCCATTATCAGTTGTAAACTCTAAGCGATTTTGACTCGAATCAAACCGCCAAAACTGTAACCTTGCGGCCTCAGCAGCCGAAGGAAATAGAAATAGAACAAAAGGCAAAAGGTAGAAAAAAAAGTAGAAATTTAGCCTTCCTTTTTTTAGGTTCCTATTTTCTATTTCCTGTTCAAATACGTTGCGTTTCAAAGTCATCGCTCCTTGTTTGCCGCGCATCGCGATCGGGTTAGAAAATCACCACAGTTCCTATGATTAAGCACATTTTCAAGCAGACAAGAAAGGGCCGGGCCAGAAAAAACCTTAACCCCGCCGTTAAATTGAATCACCATCAGACGCAGACTATTAAACATTAGACACTGGACTTTAGACCAACCGCTTGAGGTTTTGGATCATTTCGCAAAGAAGTTCGATAGTAAACATCCAATCAGATCTAAAGCCCAATCTTTTTGACTTCTATTTTGCCGTCGTTGCCTATTTAGTCTTCTCCGATCGTCCCCTCTTTTCTGGAAAATTCTGCTTTATTCAGTAGAATCTTTTGCACCCTTGAATTTGGCAGACGCAGATCTCCGTTCTCAAGTTTCGGAAAGTATTTATAGAATTTTGAGCAGAGTAATCCCTCAGCATGAAATTTTTAAACGCCTGCCAGTTAGTATGACCGCCTATCTATCCCGTTTGTGAACTTAGATTTAGGCTACAGCATTCTAATATAGTTGCCTTCTTTGGAATATATTTTTTCGGCGATCGCCTGTCCGTATCTTTACGCAAGCGATCGCCGACTAGTTTCACATATCAGGACTGTGGACGATCACCCACCGCATCTTCGATCAGCCCTTCAACCGCCGAAACTTCGCCCGTCAAGCCTTCTGAAGACGCATCTTTAGAAAACACGACGCGCAGCAGGGGAGGTGCAATAAATGTGGTGAAAATCACCATGACCACGATCGCCGCCTGCAATGACTCCGACAACACGCCGCTAGTCGCCCCAATCGCCGCAAACACTAGCCCCACTTCGCCTCGCGGAATCATCCCCACGCCGATCGCCAGTTTGTTTAAGTCTGGCTGACCCCACAGCGTAAAGCCCGTCACGACCTTGCCTGCGATCGCCACGATGATGAGAAAGGTCGCCATGATCAAGCCTTCCCGATTGCTGGCGACAAACGGATTCAAGACGCTCACATCTGTGCGGGCACCGACGACAACAAAGAAGATTGGCACCAACATATCGGCGATCGGTTCGACCTGTTCTCTCAGTTCTTTGCGCTTCTCGGTGTCGGCTAAAATTAGCCCCGCCGCAAACGCACCCAAAATCGCCTCAAGCTGAATCACGACTGCAATGTAAGACAGCAAAAACGCAAAAACCAGGGAGACAATTAACAACTGTCCGCGAGTTCTCAATTCGTTAATCAGCGAGATCAAAAACGGATTGAGCAACAGTCCCAGCCAGAGACTCCCGACCAAAAAGACTGCTGCACTGATGATCAGATAGACAATGTTGCCTACCTGCACTTCGCCTGTTTTAGCTAATCCTGCAACCACCGCCAGCACAATAATCCCCAGCACATCGTCTAAGACAGCCGCCCCAACAATGATTTGACCTTCTTTAGAACTGAGCCGCTGAAGCTCAGACAAGACTCTCGCTGTAATGCCAATGCTGGTCGCCGTCAGAGCCGCCCCCGCAAAAATCGCTGGAACTGCTGGAACCGCAAAAATCGTCATCAATCCCGCTGTCCCCATTGCAAACGGCAGCGCCACCCCAACGCAGGCCACGATCGCCGCCTGTGGGCCCACTCTCAGCAATTCTTTGAGATCTGACTCTAGCCCAATCTCAAACAGCAAAATCACAACGCCAATCTCTGCCAACACCGAAATTACTTCACTCTGGGCAGCAAAGGTAGCATTTAACTCAGCAGGACTGACGTGAGCCGACATCTGAAGCATTTGCATGATCAGAGATCCACTCGCGTCGCTTCCTCCGGTTGAAAACACTAAAAGATGGAGGGCAGAAACCCCGATCGCGACTCCTCCGACCAACTCTCCCAACACCGGAGGCAGATCAATGCGGGCGCAAATTTCTCCCCCAAGTTTGCTGGCTAGATAGACAGCGACCAAACTCAACAGCACGCCTGCCAGCACGAGAGAAGGATTTTCAGTCTCGGCGGCAGTCGCCAAAATCGGAGGGATGACAAAAACAGAATCGTAAATAGAAGCCGTTATCCAGGCGAAGGGATCGATCATGGTTCACTCAAAATCGTCCCTTCCAATGGTACAAGCTTCTTTACATTGTGGAGTGGGGAGTGGGGAGTGAGGGGTGAGGAGTGAGGAGTGAGCGAGAAATTCAAAACTCAGTCAGAACTCAGTCAAAAGCCTTCATCGCTCTAGACAAAGACTCGGTGTTGGAGAGAGGGCATTTGGCGGCGGACTTGTTCGAGACGGGCGGGTTCGATCGCCGCGATCGCTACTCCTGGTGTGTCGCCTGCATCTGCCAAAATCACGCCCCAGGGGTCAACAATCATGGCGTGACCGTGGGATTGACGCAGCGTATTGTGTCGTCCGGTTTGAGCGGGGGCAATCACATAACAGGTATTCTCGATCGCTCTCGCCTGTAGCAAAACCTGCCAGTGATCTTTGCCCGTGTGTGCCGTAAACGCTGCGGGGACAAACAACACCTCTGCTCCCATCTGTGATAGTTGACGATATATTTCTGGAAATCGCACGTCATAGCAGACTGACAGCCCCAGGTTGCCTAGCTCTTTGGTCGGGTAGACGGGCGGCATTCTCAAGCCAGCAACGACCATCGACGACTCGCGATACGTGTTGCCGTCGGGCAAATTGACATCAAAAAGATGTACTTTTTCATAGCGAGCGATTTCCTGACCATTGGGGGCGACCAGCAAAGCGGTGTTGTAGACTTTACCGTTGCCAACCGGGACAGGGTAACCGCCGCCCAAAATCGTGACTTGAAAACGCTGCGCCATTGTTTTGAGAAACTTTTCGCTCTCTTGAGCAATTTCCTCAGACTGGGCTAGTTTTGCCTGCTCGTCTCCCAAAAAAGAAAAGTTTTCTGGCAACCCAACCAGTTCCGCTCCTCGACGCACCGCGAGATCGATTAGTTCTTCTGCCTGCGCCAGATTCTTGTGTAAATCGGGCAGACTGTTCATTTGAATTGCAGCAGCCAGGTAAGACTTCATGGGTTTAGCTCAAAATAACGGGTAGGTAGAAAAAGCATTTTAGATCTTGAGCCGTCCCCTAATTGCAAGAAAATTTTGCAGATGTCATCTAACAAAAGCATCAGGCGATCGAGACTCTCGACCTATTCATACTTTAAAGCCACAGAAAACCCATTGATCCCTGCTTTTTGTTTTGAGTTAAGCGTCTCCTTTGACCAACGTCCGGATTAGCTGCCAACCTGTCCAGCCGATCGCTGAAACCAACACTACCAGCATCACCAGAGATAGCGCTGAAAAAGGAGCAATCAGCATCATCAGCAGCAGCCCCAAGAGTAAAATCATCACGATCGAATTGTTCACAACGAGCGTCTCCCAATTTAGAATCAGGCTCAGTCTAATCAAGAGAGCTAACTCAATGCCTCTAGCGATAGCAGCATTTCTGTCGCGTAATCTGTTGCATAATTGTTGTGAACATATGAAGAAACTTTTTGATTTATAGTCTTTTGCAAATCTTCTGAAATCACTGAATCTTCTCAATGCGTTTGGGCTAGTGAGAATCGCAAAATCAGAAAGCGATCGCCTTCTTTTTGACCGGATTGAACCATAAAAGTTTGCGCTATGATAGCGAAGCTATTCCCTTGGATAGAACCCTTTGATGGTAGGAATCTTTAGCCATCTAGCGCAGCCTCACACAAGGGAATCAACGCTCAATCATCCATCCCTTTTGGAACGCAACCCCGGTGAGAACCTTATGGAAGAGTGGCAAAAAGATTTTTCTGAACTGTTAGAAACGATCGCGGATCACATCGAAGGCTTCTTTGTTGAAGTGTCGAGAGAAGTGACAGAAGTGGTCAACGTGTTTGTAGAGCTTTCTGACGAGCTTTCGGCACAGGCACAAAATACCTTTACAGATGAGATTGACCAATACATTAATGAGCTAGTCAACCCCGTTTTAGAAGCCTATTTTGGGTTTGAAGGCATGGTCGGAGAAGCTGCCCAACCGATGATGCAAACTGTAGAACCGCTGCTCAACCAACACCCCATCTGTGTCGGCTGTCGTCACTATCATGGGCAAGCCTACAACGGCAACGTGCTAGTCTGCGGAATGCACCCCTACGGCGTGGGAGAAGGACTAGACATCTGCCCTGATAAAGAATTGACCCGCTGGAAGTCACCCTACCTCAATTCAGAAGGTCAATTTCTATTTAGAGAAGACGATTGGTAATAGGCGAGGTGTGAAGCCTGAAATTTGTACGCCTTCAGGCTTCGCCGACTGGCTAGCGATCAGGTAAACTGCTGACTCAAGGTGACTGGATTGTGGACGGTGATCTTCTTTTTGTGAATAGAGATCATTTTGTCCTGTCGCAAGTCTCCCAGCAGACGAGTCACGGTCACCCGCGTTGAGCCGATCGCTTCTGCAATGGCTTGATGAGACAGCTTGAGGTCGATCGTGATCCCTTCTTGACTGGGCAGTCCAAAATCGCGACAGAGAATCAGCAAGAAACTCACCAGACGCGACCCCATATCTCGATGCGCCAACGTTTCGATCATCATTTCGGTTTGTAGAATTCGAGACGACAGCCCTCGCAGCATCAGCAGACAGAGTTCAGGGTTGTCTTTGAGTGCTTTTTCAACCTGCTCAATTTGAACAGACAGCAACTCAACTGATGTGAATGCAACCGCATGATAAAAGCGATCGGCGCGTTGCCCGGTGATCAATGACAGCACCCCAAACACGCTGTTTTCTCGCAGTAAGGCAACCGTAATCTCCTCACCCGCCTCATAGACTCTCGAAAGCTTGACGGCACCTTTGACTAAAAAATAAACTCGTTCTGCGGGGTCGCCTGGAAAGAAGATCGTTTTGCCTCGCTCAAACGTCTCAACGACAGGTGGAAAGGCACCGCCCCCAATCTGGCGAAATAATGCTGCAAGTGGTCGCTCTTTGGTCACTACCATGTTCCTTGTCGAACTCGTGCTCCTAAACTCTCTTGATTGACCTGGCAACAGTTTTTACTTAGCTGTCAGATGATCTGTAAGAGATTGATGACTTTAGAACACTTAAACTTACTCTTCAAGCAGTTTTTGTGCTCGATACTACACTATTCTGCCAGGTAGTTGAATTTTTGCAGGAATTGAGCTAAGTCTCTAACAATTGCTTAAGGTTTGAGCTTAAATTCGTCGTTCATCTGAAGATTTTTAAGATCTGTTACCCATTTTAATCAGGCTGGAAGTCAATAGATTAATCAATAGATCGATTCAAAGATCAATTCAGTAATAAGCTTGTCAAAAAGTACGTTGTGAGTTGAAGATTTCAGAACGATGACCGTGTTGAAGAGCGGTATTACCCAGCGTCAAGGAGCTTAATTTACCGAAAGCTCTAGAGACTTTTAGGGTGCTGCCTTTTAGTCGAAGACATTCAACTCTTGCATTGAGAATTCATCAATCTGGGATTAAAAAATTTTTAATTAAAAAGCGGGTAACGCGATTCGAACGCGCGACATTCACCTTGGCAAGGTGACGCTCTACCACTGAGCTATACCCGCAAAATTCGGACAAGTTCTACTATTGCAGATACTCATAGAGATGTCAAGCCTGAAAAACCAAAAAGCCGGAAATCAGGAAATCGCATCGCTTCTCAGCATATAGGATGTAGAAGGATGAAAAAAGAACATCCATACTCCTTACCTCCTACTTTTTATGGTTCAATACACGCTTGCTCAAAGTCCCGAAGTCATTCTCACGGTCTCTGGTAAGGATTCTGCCAAAGCTCGCGAGAAGGCAATGGATCAACTGATGGAACTAATGGATGACGGCAAACTGCCCACCGAGCTAACGGATGGCTTTGGGCCGCAGCACTTTATCGAAATTAAAGATCAAGGCGCGATCGCTTCCAGTGATGAAGATGCCCTCAATCAAGCCGTTCAGGTTCTTAGCAGTCTGGCAACCCTCAAACTCAAGGCTCAAGAATCACGCTCTGAAGCGCTGCAAGTTCGCGAACAAATCGACATTCTCTTTACGGATGAGCTAGTCAGCGAAGAAGAAATCAACAGCCTCAAAGAAGGCTTCAAGGTTCTCAAAACCTATGCTCAGACCAACATGCGCTACCGAGAAGCTCGTTCTCAAGCCGAGACCGCTCGCGTTGTTCTTGACCAGGCGCTCCAGTCGCCATCAGAGCTAAAGAAATCAGGAAAGTAGGTGGCTTTAACTCAGAACGCGCTGGACGCTGAAAATTTAGACGTGAAATATTATGATGGAGAAGTCTTAAGAAAACTTCACAAAACGAACCGTGACAGTAGAGCAACTTCCGACTCCAGCAACTTTTGAGCGACAAACTTGGGAATGGCAAGGGCATCAGATTCGCTATGTGTCTATGGGGACAGGCCAGCCTTTGGTATTAATTCATGGATTTGGGGCCTCAATCGGACACTGGCGCAAAAATATTCCCGTTCTCGCTGAGGCTGGCTACCAGGTGTTTGCTCTCGATCTGCTGGGGTTTGGCGGTTCCTCAAAGCCTGAATTGGACTATAACCTGGAGCTTTGGGTCGAGTTGATCCGCGACTTTTGGGCCGCCAAGATTCAGCAGCCTACCGTATTTGTCGGTAACTCGATCGGCGGCTTGCTCTGTCTGATGCTGTTAGCCGAACATCCCGAAATCTCGGCTGGGGGCGTGTTGCTCAATCCTGCTGGAGGACTCAATCACCGACCTGAAGAGTTAAATCTGCCATTGCGGATGATCATGGGTACTTTCTCAAAAGTTGTGAGTTCTCAAGCGTTTGGGCCATGGCTCTTCGATCGCGTCCGTCAAAAAGCTCGAATTCGCAACAGTCTCAAGCAGGTTTATCGCGATCCTGATGCAATTACAGACGAGTTAGTCGATCTGCTGCACGAGCCGTCTTGCGATCCGGGTGCCCAAAAAGTGTTTGCGTCGATTCTCTCGGCTCCGGCTGGCCCTCGACCAACGGAATTGTTTCCTAAAATTAAGGTGCCGCTGTTGGTGTTGTGGGGCGAAGCTGATCCCTGGACACCGATCGCAGGCGCTGAGATTTATCGATCGCTCACTGACACCCATGATGTGCAATTTGTCGGCATCCCAGATACGGGGCACTGTCCCCATGACGAACGCCCCGAAGTCGTGAATGCTCAGGTGTTGGAATGGTTGGCCCAGAAAAAACTCTGAGGACGACACTGAGAACTTTATAAAGACGGATGCGGGAGGTGAGCGTATTTACGGATTAGCCTTGTCAGAAAAAAAGTTAGCCTCGAAACCGATAGGCTGATCAGATTTGAGATTGCAGGCTGGAGCAGACAAAACGCATCTCTGACCCTGCAACATTCGATCTGCTGAACCCTCAGTCTTGTTGGAAGAATTCAGCAAAGCGAGTTTAGAGGCGTGTATTATGAGTGACCGGAATCAAGCACACGGTCAAATGGAGAATGTGGGAGACGATCGCGAAACCATTTCTCCAGACATTCAGCCTTGCGATGCGACCCTGATTCAATCAGCAGACGTTCGTAAATCAGAAGCCGATCGCTTGCTCAGAGAAGGCATCGAGCAGCATCAAGCGGGACAGTTTCAACTCGCGCTTCAGCGACTCCAGCAGGCCCAAGCGATTTATTTGGAGATTGATGATCAGCAGGGCGTTGAGAAGGCTTTGGGCAGTTTGGGAATGGCTTGCTATAGCGTGGGAGACTATGCTGAGGCGATCGATTATTCTCAACGCAGTCTGGGCTTGGCTCAAAAAATCAAAAGCTACCTCAGTAGCGTCAAAGTGTTGGGTACGCTGGGCAATGCCTATCGTCACCTGGCAGACCACCCCAAGGCGGTTGAATATCAGCAGCAAAGTCTGACCCTGGCGCGAGAAATTCACGATCGACGCGGAGAGATGGCTGCGCTCAACAATTTGGGGTTGGCTTACAAAGCATCTGGTGATCATCAGGGTGCGATCGACTGTGAGCAGCAAGCATTACTGATCGCTCAAGAACTTGCAGATCGGCACGTCGAAGGGCAAATTCTCAAAAATCTGGGAAATGCCCACTATGCGCTGGGAAATTATGACCAGGCGATCGACTACTACAAACAGCGATTGAGACTGGCGCAAGAGATTGACGATCGTCGTCTAGAAGGTCAGGTTCTCAGAAATTTGGGCAATGCCTTTTATGCAGCAGGCGATCACAAAAACGCAATTTTTTACAATCAACAGCGGCTCTGTCTGGCGCAAGAAGTGGGCGATCTCCGAGCAGAAGAGCAAGCTTTGGGCAGTTTGGGCGTTTCTTGGGATGCGCTGGGTGAAAGCACTCAAGCCGTCACCTATCACGAACAGCGGCTGACGATCGCTCGCAAGCTTCAAGACCCTCGCCTCCAAGAACAGATCTTAGGAACGCTGAAGGTGGCTTACTATGCTCAGGGCGACTATGCAAAAGCGAATCAGTACACCGAAGAGCGATCGGCGCTGCTAGTTCTTCGCCAGAGTGAAGAGAGATGAAAGAATTTCGGGAGTGGCAATCCTCAGCACAGTTTTCTTGACGTTGTTCTTGACGTTTAGAAGACGAATTTATTGACCGACGAGCAATTGGATTTCTGATGGCGCAACTTTTGTGTAGGCCTCCGCTGTCGGAATCAACGCCCAACCTGCCTGTCTTAGCTTTTGGTAAGTTGTCCAACCTTTTGACGCACCAGGGACTTGTAGATCTGGGACGCGGTATTGCGGAAAAGCGGTGTAAGGCATCCAGGGCTTGAGGGGCTGTTCTCTCAGATGTAAGATTTTGTTTCCTGACCCAAAGCCTGCCAGCCAGCACATTTGTCCAGTCATATTAGTTTCTCCTTACAGGTATATTTGTCATCTCACGCTGTCGGCTCGTCAGAGCGTTTGGGCTTTAGTAGCAGCCAGCTTGTGAGAAAGAACGCCGCCGTCAAAATCTGGAGCAGATCCAGAGGGGTCACCCAGGGATGAGAGAAAGCGGTTGCGCCTCGCTCGATCGCGCCAAACAACCAAGCAGGAATACACAAAATCCAGATCCACCGCTTTAAGCTGGTCAGCAATTCACTCACTTCGGGTGTGGGTTGATTGTTCATGGGGGTCACCAATTTCGTCAGACTAGAGGAAACTGTCTGCTGTCCATAGCCGTCTATAGAAGGTTGAGTTTCGTCCAAGTTGGGTCTAACGGGAGCGCTGAGAAGAACTTCACAGGTTTGCTATCCCGTTACGCCTAGAGTATGTAACTCTTTATTAAAGCTCATTGATAGATAGGCAGACTTATGCAGATATCTTCATTCTTCTGAAGAGAGAGGCGATCTTTTCGAGTTACCCGCAAGCACCTTGGATTGGACGGTGTGAGCAATCCGTCAACCAGGCAAGCGGCTTTATCTAACGGGTAACGGTTGACTTTCTGAAATTTTCTTCATCATGAGCCGATCCCCGAAAAAGCGCTGAGGGAATTTACCAAAAATGTTAATTTTGCGTTGGTCATCAGGGTAACCTCTAGACATAGGAATCCCTCCCTACTTAAATCGAGACTGCCCCGATCGCTGACCTCATTTCTTCTATTACGTGGTTTTACCCTTGTCTCAGGGATGTTACGGAAAAACGTTCAGAAACTAGCAATTTTGGCAGATTGCGGCTAGATATAAGGGGTCAGATCGCCATCAACGGCTGCCGAATCACAGTAGTCAATTTTACCGATTCAATACCGATTCTTCTCCCAAATGTCCCTATGACCTCCTTCGTGACTCCAGAGATTTCCCTTTACGAATTGGCAGCCAGTTCTGAGCAAACGCCGTTTGTGCTACAGACCAGCCCGGTCACCTTTAAGTCATTGGTGAGCAGCCTGATTGATTTGCTAGTCGAGCAGCAGATTTCGGCTTCAATTTGGGCAAAGATGCCTCGTGGGGAAGCCTGGCAAGCTGAAATCGATCGCTATCGTGAATCGGCAACGCCACCCGAAGCTGTTTACTTATTTAGAAATCAAAAAGAAGACGCTGCTGAAGAAATTGCGGATAGCCATATGGCAGACGATGCGGGCCATGTGACTCACGAGCATCCGGCGCTGTGGCGATCGCTTTCTGAGAGTCAGCTTAAGCGAGATTATTTTTTACTGATCTGGTCAAAACAGTTTTGTGGTCTGCTGGTGGCTTATCGCTCAAGACCTCAATCCATTCGAGTGGAGGGCGTTGAGGCAGGTTTGTTTGACACGGCGCAAGAAGAACCGACGGAGAAAAAGCAGTCGTTGTCTGTGTTGCTGTCGATGGAGCCACAGACGATTCGCGAGTTTCTCGATCGCCTGACTCAGTTTGTAGACAGTTCGGATGCGGCAGTCTGGGAAACGCTAATCGCAACGTCTCAGCCTTCTAGCTTGAATCCGGGTCTGGTCGGGCAATTATTCACGAAGCAAATTCAGCGTCAAGAAGACCTCTGGCAGCGGGCGACCACTTATCGCAAACAGGCCGAAATGGCGCACCTGCTGCAATTGCAAAATGAGGAGCTTTTGAATGCGATTCGACTGAAGGATGAGTTTCTCAACAATGTGGGGCAAGAGTTGAGAACGCCGCTCACCAACATGAAAACTGCTCTGACGCTCCTCAATTCGCCCAGTCTCAAACCGCCCCAAAAGCAGCGATATATGGATCTGCTGGTGAAGGAGTGCGATCGCCAAAGTTCTCTGATTACCAGCCTGCTCGATCTGGTGAGTCTGGATCAAATGGCAGAACAAACCACCATTCAAGCGCTTCGACTCAGCGATGTGGTGCCAGGAGTGGTCAGCACTTATCAACCATTGGCAGAAGAAAAGGGGGTTCGGCTGGCTTACACCGTGCCCGAAGAGTTGCCGCCTGTCTCTTGTCTGAATACGTGGCTCAAGCAGATTGTGATCAATTTATTGCACAACGGCATCAAGTTTACGCCGAGAGGCGGTCAGGTTTGGGTGCGGGCCAAGCAGCAGGGTGACTATGTGCAGCTTGAGTTTCGCGATACGGGCATTGGGATTGCGCCGAGCGAGATTCCCAAGATCTTCGATCGCTTTTATCGAGCCAGACAAGCGGTAGAAGAAGATTCGGGGGGAGCGGGGTTGGGGCTGACGATCGTTCAACAACTCTTGCTGCACTGTGGCGGTTCGATTTCGGTTAAGAGCAGACTGAGTGAGGGTTCGACGTTTAATGTGTTGTTGCCAATTTTTCGCCCACAGTCCGAGGTTGAGGAGTTTTGAGTCGTCTAGAACGGATGTCCCGTAGGATAATGGGTTAAGTTGTCTGGCTGCAAAACGTTTTTATGCCTGTTATTCATCTCAATGCTGATCAGATCAATACGATCGATCTTTCTCCTGCGATTCAAGCGATCGAGCCGATGTTGTCTGAGGTGAGCGCTCATGAGCAGACGGTGCAGTTTGCGATCGACTATCCGCTAGAAGCCGGAGATCCGAGAGAGCTACCCGAAGTGCCCGAAATTCGTCTCTGGTTTATTGGGTTGGATGCGCTTTATCCGTGGTTGCCGTTTTTGTTGGACTGGAAGGCGGGTGAGTTTGTGCGCTATACGGCCATGCTGGTGCCGCATCAGTTTCATCCCAAAGATGGCATTCAGTACAATCCTGAAGCACTGGAAATCTATGTGATGCATAAAACCTTTGTATTGCTCAACTGGCTCAAACAACAGGGGATTGAGGGCAATTCTCGACTCAAAGCAATGACTCAAATGCTGGGCTACGACATTGACGACGGCTTTTTTGATCTGCTGTCTGGACAGTAAGAATATTTGTGGGGATCAGCATTAGCTGGGTTTGATAGCTTGATACCTGGATAGATTGTGGCTTGCTGACCCCAACCGCATAGGTTATTTTCTTCGACGCGACTCTTGTGGTATCTGCTTGGCAGCACGCTGAGTTTTAGCGATCGTGACTCGGAGTGCTGCGATCGCACGAATCAATCTCGCAATAGCGTTGATGGGCCTTTCGGTGGTGCCGAGAAACAGAGTCAGGACAAGCACCCAGGAGAGCGGATTGGTTGGGTCAATCTGAATCTGGGGCAAAGTCGTTGGAAGTTGAGGCTCGATCGATTGGATAGGCTGGGTGGAATTTAACATCGTTGAGAGCCTTTTGAATTTCGATGATTCAAGACTATTGGCTTCGAGCGCGACAAAAAATCCCCAAGTCGTTGAGGGTTTGTGGATTATGGTAGAAGCAACGTGGAAGATTAGTGCCAGTGAGACGCTGAACCTATGGATTGGGTGGAGTTTTTAGGGGAGATGGCAACCAAGTATGAACTCTCCCATGACCAGCAGCAGGCGTTAATCGCACGGTTTGATCCTAGGAATTCTGCCAAGACCGAGAAACAGATTGCGAACCAGACGAAAGATGACGAGGGTCACGATCGCTTTGCGGGAGAGGCTGCGTTCAAGAAGCTGATGACCGAGGTGTATCGCAAGCTGCAACCCCTTTGTCCAGAGCTAGAAACATTAGCAAAAGGGAAGCAGACAAAACTAAAAGCTTGTTTGCAAGCGGAGTTTAAGCAGCGTCAACCAATTCTAGAACCGCCAGTTTTCAGAAGTGCTGCGACTGGTTTGAAAGCAGGTGCGCCATTTCCGGGGGTGCGGTTGCCAGAGACCTTTGTGCCACGTCCTGAAGCATTTGATCCGGTGAAGCAGAAGCTGTTGGCAGCAGACGATCGAGCGTTGGTTGTCCGTGCGATCGCGGGCTTGGGCGGATTGGGCAAATCGGTCTTGGCGGCAGCGCTGGTGCTAGATGCTGAGGTGCAAATGAGATTTGCAGATGGGATTTTGTGGGTAACGTTGGGGCAGAATCCTGATCTTCAGAATTTGCTGGGAGATTGGATTCGGACGTTGGATAAGTCGCGGGAGAGCTATTCGGCAACAACGTTGGAATCGGCTTCGAGTTATTTGCAGACTTTGCTGATTGATAAACGAATGTTGCTCGTAGTCGATGATGCGTGGAATGGGGCGCATGTGGAGCATTTTCGGGTGGGCGGTGCGGCGTGTCGGGTGTTGGTGACGACGCGGGAGGCGCAGATTGAGGAGGCAGAGGTTCATTCGTTGGGTTTGATGTCGGAGGAAGAAGCGATCGCGCTAGTTCGTCAGAAACTAAAACGGCGGTGGAAATCGGAGCAGGAACCGGAAGTAAAAGCGTTTGCCAAGTCGTTGGGGTATTTGCCGTTGGCGTTGGATTTGGCGGCGAATCAGGTGCTGGATGGGTTGAGTTGGGAGGATTTGCGGCAAGAGTTTGAAGCAGAGCGGCGATCGGTGGCGTTAGAGGTGCTGGATTCTTCGGAGGCGTGGGATTGTCTGGATGAGAATCAGCAGCGCAAGTATAGTTTGCGGGCTTGTTTTAATTTGAGTCTGCGGCGGTTAAGTGCGGAACAGTTGCGGCAGTTTGCGTGGTTGGGGGTGTTGCCAGAGGATGTGAGTCTGGATGCGCGGATGGCGGTGACGCTGTGGGAGTTGTCACCCTTGAAAGCGAAGAAGTCCTTGATTGATCTGCGGAATCGATCCTTTCTCACCAGTGGGACGGAGACGCTAGAAGGTGAACCGACCTATCGAGTTCATGATTTGATGCACGATATGGCACGAGGCTTAATTGAACAAGGGACGCTTGACACTTCAATTTCAACACTTGCCGATGCTCATGCTCATCTGTTGGATCGGTACCGCCAAAAGACACAGGGACGTTGGGATCGATTACCAAATGATGGATATATTCATCGGCATTTGACGTGGCATTTTGTGCAGGCAGGTATGGAAGATGAGGTTCATGCGCTGATGGCGATGAGCGATGATCAAGGGCGGAATGCTTGGTTTGAGGCGTGCGATCGCCTTGGGCAACCTGCAATTTTTGTGCAAGATGTGAAGCGAGGGTGGGCGATCGCGGAGCAGAGTTATGAGGAGGATAATACGAGGTCGATCGTGTTGCAGTGTCGATATGCGCTAATTACAGCAACGCTGAATAGTTTGGTGGGGAATTTGCCGATCGGGATGATGGCGGAGTTTGTTAAGCGCCAGTATTGGACACCAGAGCAAGCTTGGTCACATGTAGAGCAGATGCAGGGCGAGGAAAAGATTGCTGAGGTGATTGAAAAGCTTGCGCCATATTTGCCTAAGTTGCTCTTTAGGTTGGCAGTTGAAAAGGCGCGATCAATTCAAAATGAGGAAACTCAGGCAGAGGTGTTGAGTACTCTGGCAACCTCAGATGTGACTTACTTTTCTGAAGCATTAGATGCAGCACGATCAATTCAAGATGAATACAATCAAGCACGGTTATTGAACACATTAGCTAATATTGATGGGGTCGATTGCTTTGCATTGTTGAAAGTAGCGAGATCAATTCAAGATGAATACAGCCGAGCAACAGTATTGATCACATTAGCCACCGTCAATTCTACGCATCTTAATGAAGCATTAGATGCAGCACGATCAATTCAAGATGAATACAATCGAGCAGAGGTGTTAAGCACATTGGCTACCATTGATTCTGCCTACACCCACGAGATACTTGCCATAGCACGATCAATTCAAGATGAGTATAGCCGAGCATTAATGCTGGGTACATTGGCTACTACTGATTCTACGTATCTTGATGAAGCATTAGATGCAGCACGATCAATTCAAGATAAGTTTGAGCGGGCAGAGGTATTGAGTGAATTGGCTACTATTGATTCTACATATTTTAATGAAGCATTAGATACAGCACGAACAATTCAAGATGAGTCCAAGCGAGCAGAGATATTGAGTGCATTAGCCACCGTTGATGGGACTGACTGTTTAGCATTGCTGGATGAAGCACAATTGATTCAGGACGAGTCTAGCCGAGCAAAGGTATTGAGTGAACTAGCGACCATCAATGCAACCTACTTCTCTACAGCATTGGATGCGGCACGATCTATTTGGTCTACTGGAGGAAGCGATATCACTCGATCAGAGGCGTTGATTACCTTGGCAAACCTAAATTCTGCCTGCTTCTCTGAGGCTTTGGATGCAGCACGATCAATTCGAGATGGGTTGCGTCGGGGATGGTTATTGAGCAGATTGGCCACAATCAATGCAGTCGATTTCTCGGCGTTATTAGATGCAGCACGATCAATTCAAGATGATTATAGTCAAGCAGTAGGGTTAAGCATCCTAGCAACCTTCAATACAATCGATTTCTCGGCGTTATTAGATGCAGCACGATCAATTCGGGACGAGTCAAGTCAGGCGTGGTTATTAAGCGAACTGGCCACCCTAAGGGCCTATCCGAAAACCATAAAATCTGTGAGATGATGAAGGCAAGCGAGTT
>NZ_JBJPHS010000113.1:0-7230 GCF_052939495.1 Phormidesmis sp. 146-12
TTGGGGGGCAGAAGCGCTGAAGAACGAAGCAAAAAAACTTCATCGAATTCACGTTTAGCTGAATGGGAGTTCGTAATCTGGGCAGCCAAAGAACTTAGGAGATTTCCTTTAATAAATTTACCCGGCTGTCTCCATCGAGAGTTCTGAAAGTCAAAGTTCCCCAGAATTTGGGGATCTAGGGGGCTTCCCAAGGTTGGTAACTTCTTTGCTAGAAATCTCCTTAATCTCTTCGAGTTATCTGCAAGTCGCCCCTCAGATTAATTTTTGGAATTTCTGGGATTGTCGATGCCGATCGCCTCTCCCAAATTATCCAACCCTCGCTCATCTAACTTTTGCACCAATCCGTCTAAAATTCGGCGCACCATGCTCGGCCCCTCATAAATCCAGCCTGTGTAAACCTGAATCAAACTGGCCCCAGCCGCGATTTTTTCCCAAGCATCCTCAGCAGTAAAGATTCCGCCGACTCCCACGATCGGCAATTTTCCCTCAGTTTGCTGCCAGATAAATCGAATCACCTCAGTTGATCGAGTTCTCAGGGGTGCCCCACTGATGCCGCCCGCTTCCTCGGTCACCAACTTTCCGGTCGCTTGCAGGGCTTGAGTCTGTAGCCCGTCTCGTCGAATCGTCGTATTAGTCGCAATAATGCCCGCCAAATCGTACTGTTGAGCCAGCTTGAGAACATCTGCGATCGCTTCCCACTCCAGATCGGGCGCAATTTTGATCAGCAAAGGCTTTTCACCCTGATTTTCGGCTTGTAAAGCGGACAGAATAGGTTCCAATTGATCTGTCGCCTGGAGCGATCGCAGTCCCGGTGTATTCGGTGAACTGACATTGACGACGAAATAATCTCCCAATCCTTTTAAGAAGCGAAAGCTCCCCAAATAATCTTCAGCCGCTTTCTCAAGGGGCGTAACTTTTGATTTGCCGAGATTAATTCCTATGGGAGTTTTAAGTTTGTGATGATTTAGATCAGAACTTTTTAACCTTTCTGCTAATGTCGCGGCTCCCTGATTGTTAAATCCCATCCGATTGAGGGCGGCTCGATCGTCAGGCAGGCGAAACAAACGCGGACGAGGATTGCCAGGTTGGGCATGAAACGTAACAGTTCCTAACTCTGCAAAACCAAATCCAAAACTTGACCAGAGCGCTGCTGCTACGCCATCTTTGTCAAATCCGGCCGCCAGACCGATCGGATTCACAAATCTTTGCCCCCATAAACTTTGTTCTAATCGGACATCACCGACACAATAGGACTGGTACAGTTTAGACAAAACCCATCGCTTTGCAAATTGAGGCACTCCAGTATCGAGCCAGCTTAGAGTCTGCAAAGTCTGTTGATGCAGCCATTCGGGGTCGGCTTTCAAGCCAGAAAAAAGAATTGGACGAATCGCTGCTTGATAAATATCCACTAGTAACAAAAAATAATGAACACTTTATCTATTTTGACGAGTTGGAGAGCAGGTGAATGGGTAAATGGGGAAATGAGTCAACGACGGCTTCACCCTTCAGTCCTAATCTTCCACTGAGTGAAAAAATGCGGTTTTCAGGGCATTCTAAAGGATGAGTCTCATCTGTCTGGGAACGGTTCTGCGGACATTGTAGGGGCTGATCGCGCTCAACGGTGAGACGGGTCGGCGGTTTCTCAGTCAAATCACGATCTCGTTGAGTTACCCGCAGAGGGTTGCTTCGCCGTTCTACCCCACCCATCCTGACAAAGACCCTGACGACCCGTTTTCTCCTCCTCTGCTTATCTCTTGAAATTATCGTCTCGCAACATGGGTCAGTCGAAAGAGCCAAATGCCTATGAACAGCAACTCGTTAGCCTGGGGCGGGTCTTGCAAACGCTGCGTGAAGGTGACGATATCGAAGCCTTGCTCACAACGGCGCTATCCTATCTACAAACTCATTTTCAGCCTGATCTGATCTGGTTAGGGCTGTACGATCGCGTCGATCATCGGCTGGTCGGTAAAGGAGGCGCTCTGCCATCGGGTGAAGATAGCGCCTTTCTCAAACAGCGGTTTGTCCTGACTTCGGGCGATCTGATGGAGCAGGTGGTGATTCAGCAGCGTCCGATCACGCTCCCCGATCTCAGAGAAGAAGCCCGGGCCAGCGAGTGGCGCAAAGTGGCCAAAAGAAGCGGCATCCAGGGGACGATGATCTTCCCGATTTCTTACAAAGATCGCTGCTTTGGAGTTGTGATGCTGGGGTCGCGCCTGTGGGGAAACTTTCCCAAAACAGAGGAAAAAGCCCTGCTCTCAATGATCGTGGGTGAATTGGCCACCGCTCTCAACACCGTCGAAATCGAATGGAAACGCCAACAAATCAAACGCCCCGAACAGCCCCTTCTCACGCTGATTGGTCAACTCGGAGCGCTCCCTAATCTTGGTCAACGTCTAGAAGCGGTTGTCGAACAAACTCATCAGTTCATCAGTCCGTCTCGCACTAGTGTCTATTGGTTTGAGCGACAAAACCGCTACTTTTGGCGCAGAGTCACCAACCTTAAGCCGTCTTCTAGAGCGATCGAAGACAATCAGCCCGTTTCTGGAATCACGGTTCAAGAAATGAGTGGGTTTTATCAAGCGTTGGCCTCGGATCAGGTGGTGTCGATCGGCGAAGCGTTAAGTTCTTTAAGAGCCGATACGACCAGTCGCTTGATGCAGCAGATTCGCGCTCGATCGCTGATGGCCGCCCCGATTCTCTACCAAAACGAACTGCTGGGATTTTTAGCCACCGAAGGCAGTGAAGCTCGAATCTGGCAAGACGAAGAGAAAAGCTATCTGCGGGCTGCGGCTCAACTGGTTGCTCTCGTCGCCCCCCTAGAGGAACTAGAATCCACCGTCGAACAAACCAAACTCGACCAGGCCCTCACCGCCGACATTGCCCACGCTATTTACAGTACCGACGATTGGAAAGCCACCCTCAAAAACACGGCTGAACTGTTGGGCAAGCGGCTCAAGACCGATCGCTTTATCGTTCTCATGTACGACACCGAGCAAGAGCGGTTTGAGGTCTGTTATCAAAGCTATCCCAACAATCGGCGACCGTTGGCTTCTTCTCTAGCACGACTGGCCGAGATCGATTGGCAAATGCTAGAACGCAGTTTGGGCGCAACTGCCATTGAGAATCTAGAGGACGATTTACGGCTGGGCACCTGGCGCGATCTGCTGTTAGAGTTGGGCATTCGATCGCTGCTGGTCTGCAATGCCGCCCCCGGTCAGCCCCTCGAAGGCTTGGTGTTGATCTGTCACGAAGCGCCGCGATCGTGGAGTTTGCCGGAGTGTGAGTTGAGTCAGGTTGTCACTCAGCAGATTGGGCTGATTTTGCGCCAGTGGCAGCTTCAAAAACAAAACGACCACCAGCAAAAGATGTATCAGACGATTCAGTGGGGGTTGACGACGATTCAGCAGACTCACCAATTAGAGCTTTTGGAGCGATCGGCCCTGCAATATATCGCCCAGATTTTACAGGCTCCGATGGCGGCGTTGGTGTCGTGGTCTCCGGGTCGGCGCACCGGGCGGATTGTGCAGTCGGGCGATACAGATGGGCGGTTTACCTTTAATCCGATTCTCAAGGTTTCGACCTTTACTGACGCGCTGGTGCATCGGGCGCTAGAACACAACGGACTGTTGACGCTCTCGATCGATGAGGTGCCTGTCGAAAGTCGTCAATGGCTCAACGCTCCTGGCATTGGTCAACTTCTGATTATGGCCTTGAGAACGGCTCCAGAACATGAACCCACGGGCGTTTTGATCATTGCTGACCATTTAGAGCGCCACTGGAGCGATCGCCATTTCACGGCTTTAGATACACTGGTCAGCCAGTTTGCCTGGTCACGCCGCTATCTGATGTTGTCAGAAATGCTCAAGCTGCAACGCGAAAAGCTAGAACGTCTCAATTGGTACAAACAGCGTCGCATGGAGGAAATGTATCGATCGGTGAAACTGAGCGTCAAACGCCTGGGCGAGATTTCTAACCCCCACAAAGATGCGCTCTCAGCGACTCGTCAACAGCAAATTATGCGCCAGATCAACGATGCGATCGACCCGGTTCATCGAGTGGTTCGAGACGAACCGTGGCAATTGCAAATCAAAACGGAAACCGCTCCTCTGGTCAGTCTTTTGAGACGAGCCTTGGATCGCGTGGACAACCTGATCAAACAGCGTCAACTCTGGTCACAGGTTCACAATGAGACGAATCCGATGATCACAGGCGACATCGCCAAAATCGAACTGGTGCTGTATGAACTGCTGCTGATTGCTTGTCAGCGATCGCATCCCGGTGGACGCATTGATCTGTGGTGTCGGCAGTTAGATCACAGTTGGGTAGAGCTTTCGATTACTGATGACGGGGCGATCGAGCCTCGCTTGATCGAAGACCTCGAAGCCGGCCGAGCCGTTGACCTTTTGGCCCCGTCGATGTTAGACAAGCCTCCTGGTCTACATTTGGCGATTTGTCAGTCATTGATGAAGCAAATGGGTTCTGAGTTTAATCTCTACAGGCTGGAAGACGGGCGAATTATGAGCCGATTGGTGCTGTCGTTGGGGATGGGGAGATAAAAGGGATGAGGGATGAGGGATGAAGTGCGAGGTAAAGTAATTGTCAGTTCGATGAACTGCTTCGCTTCGTTTTTAGATCCGAGAACGCCCCCTAAATTCCCCGCCCTTGAGGGACTTTGAACCAGAATTCTTCTCTTAAAGTCCCCCAAAATTGGGGGGTTGGGGGGCAGAAGCCGTGAACAACGAAGCGAAAAACTCTATCGAATTCACCTCAGAATTGGGGGCAGAAGCCGTAAACAACGCCGCGAAAAACTTGCAGCAAAGTCACGTTGGGGTAATGACGATCGTGTGAGCCACCCAGCCGAAGACTTCAGCGAAGTTACGATCGTTCTAGCGATGCTCAAGATTGACGGGTGCTTTCTGCGGCGGCGAGAGAGAATGCTCACGACTTCGCGCGGGTGGGGGGCGGGTAGTAAAGGACTCCAGGCGCTCACGTCGGCAAAACCTCTGGCGTAGAGATTGTGAATGGTTTCGATCGTCCCTTCACTTGACCCGATCACCAACACTAATAAGCGCTTGTGGAGCAAATCGCATCCGCTACAATTGAATCCATCGTTCCAAGCCGTTCGTGCGATGCATCTTCAGGTCTCTTCGGTTCAGCCGAGTTCTTCCCTCCAAATTTTGCTAGAGCAACAGCCCGATGGTCAGATTCGAGCGTCGATTCCAGCTTTACTGAATTGTTCGGTTAGTCGTTTAACCCGTGAAGCAGCGATCGCGGCCATTCAGCAACTTCTCTCAGAGCGGCTCTCCACACTCGAAATTCTCGCCGTTGATTTAACTCTCCTCAAGATGTCGAGAAACCCTGGATGAAGTTTGCGGGAGTTTTCAAGAATGATCCAGAGTTTGCTGCGATCGTCAAAGTGCTCCGAGAAGAAAGAGAAATTGATGAGGATTCTCCTGCGTACTCTTTGCATGACATCGAATGACGCTACGGATTTTAGACACTGATCACGTTTCACTCTTTTTAGGGCGGCATCCGCAAGTTGCAGCAGAATTGGGAAGGACAGGATTGAGTTGGGCAATTACTGTGATTACGGTGCAGGAAATTCTTTAATGGCTGGATTGGCGAAATCAACCATCTCAGCCCCAGCCAAGATCCCGTCAAACTCTATGCAAAGCTTTGGATATCTACTGAGTTCTTTAGGTCTGCAACCATTCTCAACTTTGATGCAATTGCAGACGATCGCTACCAACAACTTCTGCGGCAACAACCCGAACTGAACAAGAAGCGGTTAGTGAAAGATATGAGAATTGCTGCTATTGCCCTGACGACGGGAGCCATTATCGCAACCAGAAACCAGCGAGATTTTTCGTTAGTTACGAACCTGATTATGGAAGATTGGGTGTCTTCATAGAGCATCCAGACATCAATTCGCGATGAACGCAAAGCTTGAAGTTGTGAGGCGATCGCTCTCATTTCCTAACAACATTCTGCAATCCGACTGAGATTTTGGGGTGGAGCGAGTATTCTGATGTTGGAATAAAAAGCCCCCATACTCTCATGACTGACGTTTTTCTGTCTTATTCTCGGAAAGACAAAGCCTTTGTGCAAACGCTGCATGATGCACTCAAGGCAGAGCAGCGAGAAATTTGGGTGGACTGGCAAGATATTCCTCTGACGGCGGATTGGTGGCAAGAGATTGAGCGCGGCATTGAAGGCACCAATACCTTTGTGTTTGTGATCAGTCCTGATTCGGTGGCATCAGACATTTGCCGCAAAGAAATCGACCATGCGGTTAAGCACAATAAGCGGCTGGTGCCGATCGTTCATCTTGAGGGCTTCGATACGACCAGGGTGCATCTGATGTTGTCGAAGTACAACTGGTTGTTTTTTCGCGAGACGGATGAGTTCGATAAGGGCTTTGCTTCTTTAGTTCAGGCGATCGAGACGGATTTGGAATATGTGCGATCGCATACGCGGATTCTAGAACGGGCGATCGAATGGGACAAGGCATTGTGTAACGATAGCTTCTTGCTGCGAGGCATCGACTTAGAAATGGCAGAAACTTGGTTGTTAAAGGGCGCGAGTGAGCAACCGCAACCTACCGAGTTACAAGGAAAATACACTAACGCAAGTCGCGTCGCCGAGATGGAACGACAACGAAAAGAAGTAAGACGACAACGAGTGTTTATGGCGGGAGTTGGGACGTTTGCAGTGCTGGCTTTAGGTGCAGCAGCGTTTGCGTTTTGGCAGTGGCGAATTGCGGAACAAGGGAAGGCCAATGCTGAACTCAATGTCCAGAGTTTGAGTGCGCTGAATTTACAGACTTCTAATTTAGAGCTTGAGGCATTGATTGAGGGCTTGCAGTCAGAGCAGAAACTGAGGCAGATGGGAAAAGAAGCAGAGGCAGACACAAGGATTCAGGTAATTACAGCGTTGCGGCAGGTACTCTACAACATCAACGAGCAAAATCGCTTGGAAGGGCATAGTGATTCTATTTACAGTGTGAGTTTTAGTCCTGATGGTAAGACGATCGCCACAGGCAGCAGGGATAAGACCGTGAAGCTATGGACCTTAGACGGGCACGAACTGAGGACGCTCAAAGGGCACACCAATACTGTTCACAGCGTGAGTTTTAGTCCTGATGGTAAGACGATCGCCACAGGCAGCGGGGATAAGACCGTGAAGTTATGGAGCTTAGACGGACAGGAACTGAGGACGTTCAGAGGCCAC
>NZ_JBJPHS010000113.1:7330-18239 GCF_052939495.1 Phormidesmis sp. 146-12
GACCGTGAAGTTATGGAGCTTAGACGGACAGGAACTGAGGACGTTCAGAGGCCACCCCAATACTGTTCACAGCGTGAGTTTTAGTCCTGATGGTAAGACGATCGCCACAAGCAGCGATGAAGTAACACTTTGGAGCTTGGATGGTGAGCAGATTAAAGTCTTTAGAGGGCATGGTGTAACAGTCTACAGTGTTAAATTTAGCCCTGATGCTACAACAATCGTTTCTGGTGGGAACGACAATACGGTGAAAATGTGGAACTTGAAAGGAGAAGAATTACTCAAACTCCCTGGAAAACCAAACAGCGCAATTTGGAGTGTAAGTTTTAGTCCAAATGGCAGACTGATTGCTACCGCTAGTAGTGACAAACTGGTGAAGCTATGGGACTTAAGAGGTAGAGAACTTAAGCGGCTAGAAGGGCATAGTCAGCCTGTTGAGAGAGTTCGTTTTGATCCGAAATACGAAATGCTCGTTTCTGCAAGTGCTGATAAAACAGCTAAACTGTGGGACTTAAATGGAGTTCAACTTAAAACCCTAAAAGGTCATGATGGTGCAATTCTTCATGCTGTCTTCAGCCCTGACGGTAAAACTCTTGCTACTGCCAGTGAGGATAAGACAGTAAAACTGTGGAGCTTGAGTGGAAGAGAACTCGCCACTCTTCAAGGTCATGGTCAGGCTGTCACTAGTTTGTGTTTTAGTCCTGATGGTAAAACTCTTGCTACTGCCAGTGAGGATAAGACAGTAAAACTGTGGAGCTTGAGTGGAAAAGAACTTAGAACTTTAAGGGGGCACAACGGTCAAATTCTAGATATTAGTTTTAGTCCTGATGGCAAGATTCTTGCTTCCGCAAGTCAGGATAAAACGGTGAGGTTGTGGGATTCTAGTGGGCAAGAACTCAGAACGCTCAAAGGACATAATGATTGGGTTAATAGTGTTAGTTTTAGTCCTGATGGCAGAACTCTTGCTACAGGTAGTGGAGATAAAACAGTAAAACTTTGGAGTTTGGAGGGACAAGAGCTTGCGACCCTCAGAGGACATAGCGAGACTGTTCTTGAGGTTAGCTTTAGCCCGAATGGCAATATTGTTGCTTCTGCAAGTGAAGATGGCACAGTTATACTGTGGAACTTAGATCTGGACAATCTTTACCTACTTGGCTGTCAATGGCTCAACAGCTACCTCCACAACAATTTAAACAGTAAGCAATATCAAAACTTGTGCAAAGATGGCGCTTCCTAAACTTCCATCAGCCATGTCCCGACTCTCTGGAAACAAATGATCGCTGTCCTCACTCACTTATTTAAACCATAGCGGTCGCACTTCACAAAACTACGATCACACAAATTATAAAGGTGCGTCCAGAATGCGATCACCAATAGCACCCTCGAAAAGCGATCAGGGCACGCAAGTTTGGAGAAGCCGCAAATCAAACCGCATCACATTCAAGGTAGTAATCGTAAACATCGAGATCAATGGATTCAGCGTTTCCTTTACCGTTGCGCTTTGCACTGATCGCTGCCTGAAGTGGAGCCACCTGAGCCGCAGAGACCGGGTAGCAATCCACCATCAGATTGTCTGAAGACTCTCGAAACAACCTTTGCAATTCGGGCAGCATCAATGAATCGAGCAAAGCCTCACCCGCCAAGCGATCGCCGCTCTTCTCATACCAACGCAACACTCTGACAAACGAAGGATCACGTCCTAGAATCGATCGCGCTTGAACCTTAATTGGGTCAGTCATGGTTATGGCTCCACCTCGTAATCAGGATTCGCTTGCTTAAGTTGTTCGCCTGTAATTGGGTCAAACTCGCCGAGATGCTTACCCTTCCTATCATACTTCTCGACCGTGCCATGCCTACTATCCCATTCGTAAATGTTGCCCTCATCGTCTTTCCATCGCTTCCTCAATCCGCCGCCGCCTTGAACAGAAGTTTTCGGCTTTACAAGTTTTGCGTGTAGGAAAGCCTCCAAAAATTTAGGGGCAGGGATGTAAGGCATCTACAAAATCATCGAACAATTTGGAGTCTGAGCTTACCATTTTCTTCCGCTTCTGTCCTATCTGCTCTACACCCCAGAACTGAAGAACGATCGCGATCGCTGTGAACCCTACATTGGGAAGGGATGAAGGACGATCGCCCCTCGAAGTGATGAATTGGGGAATGCAGCGCGATTCGTTTTGCGGTTTTTCTAAAGTTGCGCTTTGTCCTAATCGCCTTCCAACGATCGCATTCATTGCAAAACCACGATCGTTCCTCTCCGCCTCAGCGCCTCCTATAATGATGGAGTCGATCGATTTGAACTGTCATGGATAGATCGCTCAACATCACACTTCCCGAAGAGACCGTTCAACTCATTGATCAGTTGACGCAGAAAGGCGATCTTAGCCAATTTATTAATCAAGCTGTCAACTACTACATTCACGAAAAAAGTAAGGCAACGTTGAGAAAGCAACTGCAAGAAGGAGCTATCCGCAGAGCCGATCGTGATTTGAATTTAACTGAAGAATGGTTTGCGCTGGAAGAAGAACCGTGGCAAAGCACTCCAGAGTAACCTATCCCAATCGCGGAGAAGTCTACCTGGTTAGCGTCGATCCAACGGTGGGATCAGAAATCAAAAAGACCTGTCCTGCCTTGATCCTGCAAAACGACATTGCCAATCTCCATAGTCCTATTACAATTGTCGCTGCCATCACCTCTCAGTTTGAAGACCCCCTCTATCCAACTGAGGTTCTAGTTCAAACTCCCGAAGGTGGACTTGGAAACGATTCTGTTGTCTTGCTAAACCAAATTCGATCGATCGATAAACAACGTCTGATCAAGCGCTTAGGAAACTTAACCGCAGACTGACAAACCTTTTCAGGTAGGTTGGGTTGAACCTGATGAAACCCAACGTTAGCAACGGTAGAAAGGCTGCTGTTGGGTTTCGCGTTGCTCAACACCAACCTACGAAAAATCGAGGGTTTCAGGAGTTCTGTCAGTCAACCAGGATCAAGCGCTTAGGCGGCTCTAAATATCTGGCAACGCCGCTTTTCACTCCTCACTCCTCACCCCTCCCTTGGCGAACGAGAGATTTTCTAAATAAGCTCATCAGATTGGGAGTCTCCAGATACAATAAGGGTCGTTCTTGCCTTTGGACGGAAACCTGCTCAATTGGGCGAGGCTGCCTGATTTGGTGCTGCTCTGTTCTACGTGGTTGTGCTTATAGGAGTGCTGGTATTTATGTCTGCTGTGCTAAGACCTGTCGATCGCCAAAATCGTTCTCTTAGAGTCGCCGCTTCTCCTCGGATGGCTCCTGCTGCCCAACCGCAAGATTTGAGACGAGCGAGAATGAGAGTTGCGCCTCCTGCGGATCAGTCCACGGTTAGAAGACTGCCGTCGCTCAATGCCCCGCCCAAATGGGTACGATCGCTGATCAAGCTCCAACAGGCTTCTTTGATCACAACCTTTGCGGTATCGGGTCTGGCTCTCGTGACTTATATCTGGACGGTTGACTCTCAGCAGCTTTGGGGCAAGGAATATCAAAAGCTTGAAGAACTCAGACGCAGTGAGCGACAGTTGGGAGCCAATAGTGCCCTGCTGCAAAACCACATTGCAAATCAAGCAAACAGCCCTGGCGCGACGCTAGTTCCTCGGACTCCCGACGGCATGATCTTTCTCAAGCCTGCTCCGCTTCGCAATGCGCCCCCTGAGAATGCGCCCACTCCCCAGGTTTCGCCCGTTGCCCCCCTTGGATATTAAACCGATCGCGGGTGGGATGAATTGAAAGACATTCTTCTCCGGCATTACTGAATTTGGATTGTTGAGTTTGAAAGTCCGAAAGTTTCCCAGAATTGGGGGACGGTGGCGGCATCCTTCAACAACACCTTTTCGGTTCATTCTGAGTTATTCGCCCTTTTCCCTTATGAGCAGCCCTTCTTACCCTCGTGGACGTTCTCGCCGTCCGTCTCTAATCGCTAGACTGCGCCGGGTAAATGTTCCTCAAGCCAAGTCTACGATCGGCAGGCTTGTGATCGTCTGGGGGGTATTGGTGGTCAGCAGTTTGCTGTTGATGCTCAATCTGGTGCGGCTTCAGGTGGTGCAGGCTCCCCGGTTGCTCAAACAGGCGCGAGCGCAACAAACGAGCTATCTGCGACCGTTTATCCCGCGTCGTCCGATCGTCGATCGCAATGGCAGCATTCTAGCGATCGATCGTCCGGTTTATACGCTGTTTGCTCACCCGATGTATTTCAAAGAGTCAAAGGGAGAAGTGGCGGGCAAGTTAGCGCCTATTTTGGGTCGATCGATTGCAGAACTAACTCGTAAGTTTGAATCTGCGGATACCGGGATTCGGTTGGAGTTTTCGCTTCAAGAAAATGCAGCCGATCGCATTCGAGACTTGCGACTCGACGGGCTAGATCTGGCACAACAGCAGCAGCGTCTCTATCCTCAGCAAAACGTAATGGCGGATGTTGTGGGCTATGTGGATGTTGATCAAACGGGGCAGGCCGGTGTCGAATACAGCCACAAAAATTTGCTAGAGCGATCGGTCAAATCGGTGCGTCTCAGCCGGACGGGAATGGGAACGGTCATGCCGGATCAGGTGCCGGGGGGGTTTCTCCACATTGACGATTTGCATTTGCAACTGACGATCGACAGTCGGCTTCAACGCGCCACTTTACCCATCTTGAAACAGCAGATCAAAAAGTATTCTGCCAAGCGGGGAATGGTGCTGGTCATGGATGTGCGAGATGGGGCCATTCGGGCGCTGGTGGGTGATCCTTCTTACGACCCCAACGAGTATTTCAAAGCCAAAGTTGAACTGTTTAAGAACTGGGCATTGACCGATCTGTATGAGCCAGGATCGACTTTTAAGCCGCTGAATGTAGCGATCGCCCTAGAAGCAGGTGCCATTAAACCTGACCAGGTTTTTAATGATGAAGGTTCGATCTCCATTGACAGTTGGCCGATCCAAAACTTTGACTATTCTTACGCGGGTGCCAGAGGCCCGGTCAGCGTGTCTGAGATATTGCAGCACTCTAGCAATGTCGGCATGGTGCATATCGTCCAACAGATGAAGCCATCGCTATATTACAGTTGGCTCCAGCGCATCGGGCTGGGGCAGTCTACCGGATCTGATTTGCCGTTTGAAGTGGCAGGACAACTCAAAGACCGCAAAACCTTTGTCCAGTCTCCGGCTGATGTGGCGACGACTGCCTTTGGGCAAGGATTTTCGCTGACCCCGATTCAACTATTGCAGCTACAGGGCATTTTGGGCAGTGGTGGCAAGCTGTTGACTCCTCACATTGTGCAAGGACTCTACGACGCGACTGGACAACCCTATTGGCAACCCAATCTGACAACTGCAAAACAAGTTTTTTCGCCCACGACAGCCCAAACGGTGCTGAAAATGATGGAGGCGGTCGTCTCAAAGGGGACGGGCAAAGCGGCTCAGGTTCCGGGCTATCGGATCGCAGGTAAGACAGGAACGGCGCAAAAAGCCAGTTCTGGAGGCGGTTATTTGGAGTCTGCCAAGATCACGAGTTTTGTCGGCATCTTTCCCGTCGAGGCTCCGCGCTATGCTGTTGTGGCAGTGATTGACGAGCCAAAAGGTGAAGATGCGTTTGGTTCGACGGTAGCGGCTCCGATCGTCAAAGCGGTGATTGAGGCCTTAATTACGATCGACAAGATTGCCCCCAGCCAGCCCATTCCCAGTCCAACCCCGACCCCAACGCCTAGCCCTTAGAATCAGTCAGATAAGAGTTTCAAAAATCTTCCAACTATTCTTCGACCGATAGCGAAAAATTAAAAACACCAACTCTATTTCACAATTCACGCACGTCTCACCGAGCTTTGTTGCACTTGTTGCTGTAGCTGTTCCAGACTGTAAGCAGGTTCTTTACAACTCAATCCCTGACAGACTAACCCGATCGCGCTCTCAGGTAAATTCGTTTCTAATGCAAAGCTGGCCGTTGGCAGATATTGAGCTTCTAGCCGCGCAATTTGATCAGAACTGGTGCGAATCAACGTGCAGTTTTGCAACCAATCCAACGCGGCAAATAGGCTAGGGCAGGCAGTTGGGGACTTTTGCATGATGCTGCTAAAGGCCTGTAGGGTTTGTTCTGCTTTGTCGAGATAGTCCAGATCTTGGGTGAGTAGGGAGAGACGGACGAGATTAGCGATCGCCACCCCATTCGCTGCCGGGGTCGCATTGTCGATGTAGCTGCGTTCTCGTACCAACAAATCTCGACTCGCATCTCTAGCCGTGTTGTAGTAGCCGCCCATCTCCACACTCCAGAGAAATTCGTCAAACTCGGCCTGGACTTGAACCGCTTGACCCAGCCAATCTGTCTCATTTTCAGGCGCAGCGGCACGAATACTCCGAGTCACCTGATGTAGATCCAGCAAGGCTTTGGTGAAGAGAGCATAGTCTTCTGATTGAGCCAGCACCTCGACAGAGCCATCGTAATTGACGCGATGAAACCGCCCATCGACCCACTGATTTCGCAAGATGAAATCCGCTGCCTGACTCGCTAATTCCAAATACTCCGACTCTCGAAACACCCCGTAAGCACGAGCCAGTCCCGAAATCATCAAGCTATTCCAAGCAACAATCATTTTGGTATCGGTCACCGATGGAATTCGTCCATCCCAGGCGGTGCTTTTGGCTTCCTGATTGTTTCGCGCTGGGGGAAAGGTCGTCAATTCATGAGCAGGCAACCCGTAACGAGCCACAAACAGCTTAGACAGTGCCGCTTCTACCAACTTAGAAAGCTGACCCGACTGGCGACGTTGCAGCACGTTTACGCCCTCAAAATTGCCCGCTTCTGTAATCGTGAATTGCTCACTCAACTCCGCCAATTCTTCGGCCGTCAGCAGGGTTTGCAGTTCCGCATAGCTCCAGACGTAGAAGGCACCTTCTTCCGGTTCTGCCTCATCTGATGTCGTGAAACTGTCTGCATCCTGAGCCGCGTAAAAGTACCCTTGAGGGGCCGTCATCTCACGCTTGAGCCACTGGACAGTGAAGGCGATCGCTCGTTCAAATCCCGCTTCTTGCACACCCATCGCCCAAAGATTTGCCAGATACTCCACGATCTGACCATTGTCATAAAGCATCTTCTCAAAGTGGGGCACTGTCCAGTTAGGGTCAACGGTGTAGCGATGAAATCCACCGCCTACGTGATCAAAAATGCCGCCTAGAGCCAGATCTCGGCCGCGTTGGGTACTGGCTTCTCTAGCGCTGGGTTGTAAGTTGGGGAATCGAGTCGATCGCAGTGCCACATCCGCGTAAGGAATCATCGGAAAACTCGGCCCGGGCCGTTTGGACAAAACAACTTCTGTGTTGTGGGTCAATCCCAGTTTGAGCAGATCGGGACTCAGCGCCCCAGGTTGTAGCAACAAAGAACTCTGAAGCCCGTTGAGAATCTCAGCTTTGATGCCGTCGAGTTTTGTCTTCTCGACATCGTAATAGTGGCGAATCGCTTGCAAGACTTGCATAAAGCCGGGCCGTCCGTAGCGGGCATCTACCGGAAAGTAAGTTCCTCCATAAAAGGGCACCAAATCATCCGGTGAGATGAAGATGTTAAGCGGCCAGCCACCCTGCCCCGCCATCATTTGCAAGGCCTGCATGTAGATGCTGTCCAGATCAGGACGTTCTTCGCGATCGACCTTGATCGGCAAAAAGTTGGCATTCATGAAGTCAGCGATCGTCTCATCCGAAAACGCTTCTCCCTCCATGACCGTACACCAGTGACAACTCGAATAGCCCACCGACAAAAAGATCGGCTTATTCTCACGTCGTGCGGTCTCGATCGCCTCATCACACCAGGGCCACCAGTTGATCGGATTCTCAGCATGTTTTCGCAAATAGAGGCTCTGAGCCTGGGCAAGTCGATTGGTCATGGCGGCTAGAACTCCACAAAAGGTCATTTTGCCAGTCTAGCGGAAAGAAGAAAGTCCCCAAAAAGGGATGCCCTAAGACACCCCTCTCACTCATGCTCAAACCTGTCCAAACTCAGTCGGCTGTTGAACATTCGACATCATTTGCAACTTGACAACTTCTAGATTGGAGTCCCTACGCCAAACTCGTTGACTGCCTTGACATCCCAGGTGCTACGGTCACTCTTAGCAATTAACCCAGTCGTCCTTCTAACGAAATCGGTGTTGGGTGAATCCAGCACGCCGCCCTTGATCGACCAGATAGCCACCTCGTCGCTAACCGCATTGCGCCAGACGATATCTGCGGTGCCATCACCACCACCCGCGTTGCCCACAAAATCAGCGGCTCCTGCAACCTTCCAGTCGGCAGTGCCCGTAGTTGGCAGCGTGCTGGGTGTTGCAGTCAGAAGTCCTGCACCATCGACCCCGATCGTCCATAAAATGGTGAGGTCTTGATCAGACTTGCGCCAGAGAATGTCAGGGCGGTTGTCTCCATTAAAGTCAGCGATCGCCCGAACCTGCAACGTATCCGTCGCGAAACCTGTTTTAGGCAAGAAGGTGGCATTTGCCAGACGCAACTGACCTGTCGCCACATCGATATTAAAGCGCCAATAAGCGGTCTCATCAAGTGGCGAATAGCGAAGGACGATTTCTGAGCGGCTGTCTCCCGTAAAGTCTGCCAAACCGACCATTGTCCAAGTGTTGAAGCCTCCGACCTTGAGCCTGTTTCCAGCCGCATCGCGGAAGTAATCAAAACTGGTGACCGTATTCGTAGCGTAGTCTACGTTCCAGAAGGCGTATTCATCCGTTCTGCGATTTTGCCAGATTAGCTCTAGGGCTGGGTCAGCATCAATATTGGTTCCTCCGACCAACTCCCACCCATCGTTGATGATTTGAATCGGGGTTCGGGTTGCCGCTGATAAAATGCCCCCAGAGTTGGGCTTAAAAACCCCGTTGTCGGTCATGTACCAGATTGCTGTTTCACCTGTGTCCGTTTTGCGCCACAACACATCACCAATTCCATCGCCGTCAAAGTCTTTGGAATCGATCGTCACCCAAGCAGGATTCAAATTCGATGAGGCAATATTGGCCTGAGCAAGGGTTGATCCTTGAAGATACCAGAAGGCGACATCATTGGATGCGGAGTCTCGCCACAAAAGGTCTGGGCCAGGACGCACTGTAGTCAATGACACCTGAACCGGAATTTCATTGCCAGGGCCACCCGGAACGCTATCGAGCCGGAAGCGGATATTGCGAACTTCGGTGTCTGGTGTTGCGCCACTGTTGCGATAGGTGACTTGCCGCAGGGCTGCTTGATATTCGGCAGGCGTTCCCGCCCCGTTAAAGCCTAATGCACCTGTTGCAGAGTCATAGCTCCAAGTCAACGTTCCGATCGTTCCACTCGTCGTTGTCACAGGCTGCCCTGCAATGCTCAAGACATCCCCTGGTTTAAGGTTGGTGATGAAGACCGTCGCCGAGGTCAGATTGCCTGTAGTGGGGCTGATGGTCAACGTAGGAGAAAGCACGACGGGAGGCTGCAATGAGGTGTAGCTGGTGCCCGTTCCGAGTCCCCCGATTAGTTGTCCGCTGGCACCGATCGACAGCCCGCGAATTTCGTGAATATTGGTCGAACCCCCTGTCGAAGATGAAAAGCCGAACTTGAAGTTGGCGGGTAGGGCCCCGTTGTTGGCGGCCACGTCATAATTTTGAAGCGCTGTAGGAGATTCACCGTTGTCCAAAAAGTCTCCATCCGCATTCAAATCGACCTGCACTTTGAGAAGCCCAGTTGGTGAGAGGTCAATGCGGGCAGTGCGTCGAGCTGCGGTACGAGTTGCTGCTGCACCCGGTACGTCTAAGCTGGTGGGCAATGTGCCACTGCCTGTGAGGAATCGATAGCTGTTGGCCTGGCTGCCTCGAACGGCGATCGAATCAGAAGCGGCCCCAGTCCCTCCAGGTGAGTTATCGGTTGGGCTAGAGAAGTTGCCAAACTCATCAAATCCGACCCCTAAGTAGCCGCCCAATAGCCCAGGGGTGGAGCCACGAGCCGCGTATCCAAGCGCTCCGCCGGGTGCTCCTGCTGTCGTCGGTGACTGACTACCGTCGATCAAGAAGAAGCTGATTCCGTCAGCACCACTGCCACCATAGGAGAAAAAGTCAAAGGTAATAGACAGCCCCTGACCGCTACTAATCGCCTCGTTGAAGATGACAAACGAGGATTGGTTTCCCCCTGCACTAGTGAGCCGAAGTGCGCCATTTCCGGCAGTATCGATCGCCGTCGCAAACCCTGGCAGCCCATTTGTAGAAGGCGTGACGGTTCCTCTAGCAGTCAAGCCCAGACTCGTTCCAGCGCTAGAGCCAAAAAGCCAGGGTTTGGCAGTGACATCATCTCCGGTAAAGGGGTCAACTGCCAAACCTGGAGCAACGGGACGGGTCGTAAGAGCCGCCTGACTAGTCGGCAAAGAAGTCAGAAAATCTGTAGCCATTGTTGTGCCTATCTTGTTACTAATTGCAATCAATTATTAGAAAAAACTCACTCAAATCTCACCACTTATCGAGGAAAGAGATACACCTTCAGCCGCTCCAGCAAATTATTTTGGGAACCTTATCTTCTCTTGAATTCTATATAGAGAATGTCAAATTTGTCTATCAGATTTTCGGCTGAATCAGCAAATCTACGAGAGTGACGTGTGACAGTTTAATCCTTACAGCGTGGTTGTTTAAGCGATTTTTACAGGAATTAAACCACAGTATATTATTGAGATCAACACAAATCAAACAGAACAATTCATCGTTCCTTTAAAGTTGTGATTAGTAAAATTCTTCAGTTGTAAAAATAGTTAGTTATGATTCCAATTTTAAAACCAGTTACTTATCTTTAAACATTCATTTGACCAGGCGCTTAAATGTTGTTTTAACAGGTTTAGCAAAGCCTTAGTTTGCCTTAATTCAATAGTCCGGACAAAATTAGACAGCGATAACGCCGTAAGACCTTAGATTCTGG